>DASUEE010000023.1:0-2337 GCA_036275235.1 Acidimicrobiales bacterium
GCTGCCGCCGTGCAGGACCACGTCGGCGAGGACGCCCTCGGCATCGTGGCCACGCCGGCCGGCGTCGTGGTCACGTCGCTGGCCGACGTCGACGAATCCGAGGAGGTCCTGCAGGTCGAGGCGCTGCCCCGCTGGGTGCCGTTCCTGCGCGACCGCTTCGAGCGCCGACCCCACGTGGTGGTGCGCGCCGACCGCACCGGCGCACAGGTCGCCCGGGTCGAGCGGGGTGAGATCTCCCGCGACACCGAGGTCGGCGGCGAAGACGAGCAGGTCACCAAGGTCAACGCCGGCGGCTGGTCGCAGAAGCGGTTCCAGAACCACGCCGAGCACAACTGGGACCAGAACGCGCAGGAGGTCGCCGAGGCCGTGGGGCGCGAGGCCGACGCCATCGGCGCCGAGCTCGTCGTGGTCACCGGCGACGAGCGGGCCGTCAACCTCATCGGCGAGCACCTGCCCGAGCGCTTCCGCGACCGCTTGGCCCTCGACGACCACCAGCCCTTCGACGACGAGTCCGACGCCGCCGTGTTCGATCGGGCCGAGGTGCTCCTGCGCGACCGGGTCGGCCGGGAGATCGTGGCGGCGCTCGAGCGATTCGGCGAGCACCGCGGCCGCGGCGAGGGCTTCGCCGATCAGGTCGAGGACGTCCTGGCGGCACTCCGCCAGGGTGCGGTGGGGACGCTCCTGCTCTCTGGGGACTCGGACCAGCGGGTCCACCTCGCCCTCGACGAGCCGATGCAGGTGGCCACCGACCCCGAGCACCTGACCGATCTCGGCTTCACGGACGTCGTCGAGGCCCGCCTCACCGACGCCGCCGTGCACGCCGCCCTCGCCGGGGGCGCCGAGGTGCTGATCATCCCCGAGCACGGGCCGAACAGCCCCGACGGACCCCTCGGGGCCATCCTGCGCTACTGACCCGACCTACGGTGCGGGCCATGAGCTCGCTGTACCCGTACGCCGACCGCTTCCCGGTCAACCGCGGCCTCCCGGAGCAGGGGCGGCCCCGGGACGAGATCATCGCCGAGCTGCGCGCCCTGGCCTCCGAGGAGGACGCCTCCTGGGAGGACGGGCGCTGCTCGGGGTCCATGTACTGCGGCGACCACGACCACTACGCGTTCATGAACGAGGCCTTCGCCCTGTTCAGCCACATGAACGCGCTCCAGCGAGACATGTGCCCGAGCGCCACCCGCTTCGAGGGCGAGATCATCGCCATGGCCCTCGACCTCATGCACGGCGGCGCCGCCGCCGAGCGGGGGCACGACACCGCCGGCATGGTCACCTCGGGCGGGTCGGGCTCGATCATGCACGCCCTGCTCGCCTACCGCGACCACGCTCGAGCGGAGCGGGGGATCACGAACCCCAACGTGGTGAAGCCCGAGACCAGCCACCCCGCGTTCGACAAGGGATGCCACCTCTTCGGCATCGAGGTGCGCCAGGTGCCGGTCGACCCGGAGACGACGACGGTGCGGCCCGAGGTCGTGGCGGACCAGATCGACGACCGGACGGTGGCGATCGTGGGGTCGGCGTGCAACTACGGCTACGGCACCATCGACCCCATCCCCGAGCTGTCCGATCTGGCGCTCGAGCGGGACGTGGGCCTGCACGTCGACGGCTGCCTCGGCGGCTTCATCCTCCCCTTCGGCGAGGAGCTCGGCATCGAGGGCATCCCCGTCTTCGACTTCCGGCTCCTCGGCGTCACGTCGATCTCCGCCGACACGCACAAGTACGGCTACGGGCTGAAGGGGACCTCGACGCTGCTCTTCCGCGACAAGGCGCTGCGCAACAGCCAGTACTTCTTCCGCACCGACTGGACCGGCGGCAAGTACTGCTCGCCGGGGATGGACGGCTCACGCTCGGAGGGCCTGCTCGCCGCCACGTGGGCGTCGATGGTCAGCCTCGGCCGCGAGGGCTACCTGCGCCACGCCCGGCAGATCTTCGACACGGCCGCGGCCATGCAGGACGCCGTGCGATCGCACCCCGAGCTGCGCCTCCTCGGGCGGCCGACGTTCCTGTTCGCTTTCACCAGCGACGAGTTCGACATCTACCACGTCAACGACTTCATGAAGCTGCGCGGCTGGCGCTTCAACGGCCAGCAGTACCCGAACGCCATCCACATGGCGGTGACCCGCCCGCAGACCCAGCCCGGCGTGGTCGAGGCGTTCCGGGCCGACCTCGCCGAGGCCGTGGCGTACGCCCACGAGCACGCCGGCGAGGCCCCCGGCTCGGCGGCGGTCTACGGCGGCATCGCCGGCGGGATGACCGACGAGGCCGACGAGTTCATCCGCGCCGTGATGGCCGACATGATGGACAAGCACCAGGGCCTGCCCCGCTGACACCCTC
>DASUEE010000024.1:0-2240 GCA_036275235.1 Acidimicrobiales bacterium
CGGTACGGTGGCGTCGCGCCGCACAAGACCCGGCGCGGGGAGCTCGGGGCGCACCGGGCTGAGAGGGTGACCGACGCCGTCACCGACCCGGGAACCTGATCTGGGTAATGCCAGCGGAGGGAACGTCGTGGACCTCGACCGTCCACCCCACATCGTCGTCGTGGCCGGAGGTGAGCACGTCGCGCCCTCGCTGGTCTCCGCGCTGCCCGGCGACGCGCGCGTGGTCGCCGCCGACGCCGGCGTCGACCTCGCCCTCCGCCTGGGCTGGCACGTGGACGTCGCCGTCGGGGACTTCGACTCGATCACCGAGCGGGGCCGCGACGGTTTGCGGATCCGCGGCGTCGACGTGCGCCGTCACCCGGTCGACAAGGACGCCACGGACCTCGAGCTCGCCCTCGAGGTCGCCGACCAGCTGGCGTCGGACGGCGCTCGCGACCCGTGCCGGGTGCTGGTCGTCGGCCTCGAGGGCGGACGCCCCGACCACGCCCTCGCCAACCTCCTGGTGGCCAGCGCGCCCCGCTTCGGGCGCCTCGACGTCGAGCTGGTGCTGGCGCAGGGCCGGGCCTGGGTGGTGCGCGACGAGCTCGCGGGCGAGGTCGGAGCCGGCGCGCTGCTCTCCCTGGTCCCCGTCCACGGCCCCGCCACCGTCACGGTCACCGGCGTCCGGTGGCCCCTCGACCGCACCCTGCTCCCGCCCGGCACCACGCGCGGCGTCAGCAACGTCGCCACCGGCGGAGCCGTCCGGGTCCGCGTCCACGACGGCACCACGATCTGCATCACCCCCCGAACGGAGGAGACCCCGTGAAGACCCCCCGACCCCTCGTGCTCCTGGCCGCCGCGGCCCTCGTCGCCACCGCGTGCGGGGACGACGACGACGCTGCGACCCAGACCGACGCCGGCGAGCCGGTCTCGCTCACCCTCGTGACCCACGACAGCTTCGACGTGTCCGACGAGGTGCTCGCCGCGTTCACCGAGGACACCGGCATCGAGGTGCGCCTGCTGCCGTCCGGCGACGCCGGCTCGATGGTGAACCAGGCGATCCTCACGAAGGGCTCGCCGCAGGGCGACGTGCTCTTCGGCATCGACAGCACGTTCCTCTCGCGAGCGCTCGACGAAGGCCTGTTCGTCCCGTACGAGTCACCGGCGCTGGAGGAGGTCGATCCGTCGCTCGTGCTCGACCCCGAGCACCACGTCACGCCCATCGACATCGGCGACGTGTGCCTCAACTACGACAAGGCCGGGCTGGAGGCCGCCGGCCTCGCGCCGCCGACCTCGCTCGCCGACCTCACCGACCCCGCGTACGCCGGCACGCTGGTCGTCGAGGACCCCTCCACCTCGTCGCCCGGCCTCGCGCACCTGCTCGCCACCGTCGCCGAGTTCGGCGAGGACGGCTGGCAGGAGCACTGGCGGACGCTGCGCGAGAACGACGTCGAGGTGGCGGCCGGCTGGGAGGAGGCCTACTACGGCAGCTTCTCCGGGTCCGCCGGCAGCTCCGGCGACCGCCCGATCGTCGTCAGCTACGCGTCGAGCCCCCCGGCCGAGGTGATCTTCGCGGAGGAGCCGCTCGACGAGGCTCCGACCGGGGTCGTGGAGGCCAGCTGCTACCGCCAGATCGAGTTCGCCGGGATCCTCGAGGGCACCGAGCACGAGGACGAGGCCGGCCAGCTGATCGACTTCCTGCTGTCGGAGACGTTCCAGGCCGACATCCCACAGACCATGTTCGTGTACCCGGTGATCGATGTGGAGCTCCCGGAGGAGTTCCTGCAGCACGGAGCCAGCCCGGAGGACCCGTACCTGCTCGACCCCGACGTGGTTGCCGAGCACCGGGACGACTGGATCGCGGAGTGGACCGAGATCGTCCTGCGCTGATGCGGAGGCGGGCGGGCACGGCGGCCGTGCTGGCCGTGCCCGTGGCCTTCCTGGCGGTCTTCTTCGCCGTCCCGGCGGCCACGATCGTCGCCACCGGCCTGCGACCGGAGGGCGCGTGGGACCTCGGCGCGATCGGCGAGGTGCTCGGCTCGGCGTCGACCCGGCGGGTCGCGTGGTTCACGCTCTGGCAGGCGACGGTGTCCACCGCCGCGACCGTCGTGCTCGCGCTGCCCGCCGCCTGGCTGGTCGGTCGGATCCGCTTCCCGGGCCGCTCGATGGTGGTCGCGCTGCTCGTGGTGCCGTTCGTGCTCCCCACCGTGGTGGTGGGCACGGCGTTCCTCGCCGTGCTCGGCCCGGACGGTCCCGTCGCC
>DASUEE010000025.1:0-7996 GCA_036275235.1 Acidimicrobiales bacterium
GCCGTCTTGCCGTGTCCGGCTGGTGCAAGCACGACGCGCAGGCTGGCGCCCGGCGCACACAACGTCTCCATGGCGGCGCGCTGGTCGGCGCCGAGGTCGAGTGCGGCCGTACCGATGGCGTCGGCCACGGTCCTCGGATCGACGCCTTCGCGGTGCTCGTCGCGCAGCCGGGCCAGGCGGGCGAGGAGCTCGTCTTCGATCCGTCGATGCTCGACGGTGGACCACTGGGCCGGCTTGCGTCGGCCCGTCATCGGTCGCGTGGCGAGTCGGACGACAAGGTCGGAACGGAGGAAGTCCTCGGCGGCCTGTTCGATCTCGGCCACGGTCAAGCCTCCGCCCGAGAGGGCGGCGACGCGTTCGACCACGTGGGCGTGGTCGAAGCGGGCCTCGGTGGCGCACAGGCCAGTCGTGGGGTCGACCAGCGCGGCGAACAGGTCGGCGGGCCGGATCGGTCCGGCTGGTGCCGCCTGGTGACACACCGTCCGCCGGACTCGGTCCGGTGCGCCGATGTCGGCTCGTGTCGCCTCGTCCCCCCACCTCGAGCGCAACCGTTCCGGCGTGAGGGTGAGGTCCTTGCGGCGTCGGGTGACAAGGCTGGCCCGGTCGTCGGCCCGCATCCGCTCCTTGGACGTCACCGCCTCGTCACCGGCTTCGAGGACGGCCTCGATGGCGGCGGTGCGCTTCGAGAACGCCCGGCGCTGCTCAGGAGTGAACCCGACCAGCTCACGGCACCCGTTGCGCTCCGGTCCCCACGTCACGCCGAGCCGAGCCGTGAGCCGGCGCTGGAGCTCGGACTGGAAGATCGTCCCCGACGCCTTGAGCCATTCGTGCATCGGGTTGGCGTCGATCGCGACGTAGACGCCGTTCGTCGCGCTCGACGAGGTTGGGCAGGAGGCTGTGCACGTGCAGCTGCGGGTCGCCGTCGCGGCTCGTGCGGTGGGTGAACATCGCGACGGAGAACCCGCGCGTGCCGACCCGGCGCCGCACTCCGTCGCGCTGACGCCGGGTCACCGCGGCGTGGCGTTCCATGAAGTCCAGCGCCGACGTCGCTGCCTCGACGAGCGCGATCGATACCTCCGACGCAGCCTCGTCACCGCCGAAGGCCCACAGCAACGACACGGACTTGGGCGCAGACAGCGTCAGGTCGATCGCCTTGACCGTGCGCTCCCGATGCCCGGCGACCAGATCGACGCCGGTGGTCGGATGGCGGCCTTCGACGAGCGCTCGCAGGTGGTCGGCGTCGACGACGCCGACCAGGCCGAGCTCCTCGGCCCACCGGCCGTGCCACACCCCGGGCGCCTCGCCGACGCCCATGAAGTAGTCCTCGACTCCGTCCGCGACCGATCGCAGGAGGTACTCCGCTCCCCGGAGCTTCGTGATGGTCATCACCGGACCGGGACCCCCGCCGGGACGTGAGCCGGGACGCCGGGGCGCGCCAGCCCGAAGGGCTGGCAAGTGTCTGCCCTCGTTGTGTTGGGGTTCGGTGAGTCGATCGGGAGTGCCATCGTCAGCTCGTCCGGGAGGGATCGAAGAGGTCGAGCTGGGTGGCCAACGGGGAACGGCGGCTGTGGCTGGGACGTGGGCGGGTGGCCGGTCGGGGTTCGGAGCCAGGCAGTTCAGCGTCGTCGCCGAGTCGACGGCCGAGGGGTCCGCTCAGCTCGCCGCCGACCATGCGCTCGAGGGCGTGCCGCGGGACTCGCAGGACGTTGCCGAAGTCGAGCACCGGGAGCCCGGCCTTCCCGTCGGTCGTCCGCCACCCGGCCGCCATGCGGAAGGCCTTCGTGCGCCCGACGCGCAGGATGTCAGCGGCCTCCTCGACAGTCAGGAGGTCCGGTACAGCGCCATCGGCGGCTTCACGAACACATCGAGTTCCCAACGATCATGCAGAGTACCGCAGATTCAACGGTTTCGCTAGTGACTTCGGATGGTCGTTGAGCTAGGGTCGCCGTGTGAGCACCCGGTTCCTCGGTGTCCGTCGGACGATGACACCGAACCAGATCGTCGCCCTGAACGTCGCCAAGGCCAGGGCATTGCGCGGTTGGACCCAGGAGCAGGCGGCCGAGGAGCTGGCGCCCTACCTCGGCGCCAAGCTGTCCGGCGCCAGCTTCTCCGCCCTCGAACGGTCGGCGTGGAAGGTCGACCGGATCAAGCAGTTCACCGCCGACGACCTGCTCGCCCTGTCGCGGGCCTTCGACCTTCCGATCGGCTACTTCTTCACACCGCCGCCGCCGGCCGAGGACGCCGGCCTCGCCGCGCCCGACGCCGGCATGAAGGGCCTCGACCCGATCGTGCTGCTCGACGCCATCCTCGGTCGGCCCGACAACCTCGAGCACTGGGAACGAGAGCTTGACGCGTACGCGTCAAGCGTGGCCCCGGCACCCCGCAGCAAGCGCGAGAAGCCCAGCGTCTCCCCCGCGGATCTCGCCGACCGACTCCACCCGTTGGGGCTGAGCCGAGCCCGCGCGCTGCTCCGCCAAGCCTTCGGCGACATCACCGCCGCCGGAGACGTGCTCGAGCGCCTCGCCGAAGCGCTGCGGGTGCTGGACGAGGCGGCACAAGACGACACCGACGGACAGCACCGGGCCGCCGGCGCCGGCACGAGGCGCCGGTCGAAGTGAGCGCGCCGAGGAAGGACCCGACGTCAGGGACATGGTGGTTCGTCGTCGATCTTCCCGCGGGTGGCGACGGTCGACGACGGCAGGCGAAGCGGCGCGGGTTCAAGACGAAGGCCGAAGCCCAGGCCGCGCTCGACGACCTGCGCGTGGGTGTCCGCCGCGGCACCTACGTCCCGCCGGCTCGGCAGACGTTCGGCTCGTTCCTCGTCAACGACTGGCTGCCCGCCATCCGATCGACGGTCGAACCGTCGACGCACGAGTCCTACAGCCGCTACCTCAAGCTCCACGTCATTCCCGCCATCGGAGGTGTCGGCCTCCAGCAGCTCGACGCCGGCATCCTCAACCGCCTCTACGCCGACCTGCTCGAGCACGGGCGACGGAACGGTCAGCCCGGCGGCCTCTCACCCCGCACCGTCCGGTACATCCACACGATCATCGGGCGCGCGCTCCGCGAAGCCGTCGCGTGGGACCGTCTCCCCCGGAACGTCGCGCAGGCGGCGCAGCCGCCCGGTGCCTCTCAGGCGAAGTCGCCGGAGATGAAGACCTGGGACGCGGCCACGCTGGCCCGGTTCCTCCAGCTCGTGAGCGACGACCGACACCAGCCCGCCTGGCTGTTCCTCGCCACCACCGGCTGCCGACGCGGCGAAGCCCTCGGGCTCCGATGGACCGACGTCGACCTCGACGCCGGGCGGGTCGTCCTGTACCAGACGGTGTCAGCGATTAACCACGAGCTGCGCATCGCTCCGCGGACGAAGTCGGGCAAGCCTCGCCCGATCGAGATCGACGCCGCCACCGTCGCCGCCCTGCGGGCGGTCCGCAAGCGGCAGGCCGAGGAGCGGCTGCTGCTCGGTCCCGGCTACGTCGACCACGGCCTCGTCTTCGCCCGACCGGACGGCCGACCCCAGCACCCCGAGCACTTCTCGAACGCCTTCGAACGTCGACTCGCCCGCTACCGTCTGCCCCGCATCCGGCTGCATGACCTCCGCCACACATGGGCCACCCTCGCCCTCCAGGCCGGCGTCGACGTCAAGATCGTGTCCGAACGCCTCGGCCACGCCAGCGCAAAGATCACCTGGGACATCTACCAGCACGTCACCCCGACCATGCAGGCCGACGCCGCCGAGACCGTCGCCCGGTTGATCTTCGGTGCGCCGGACCGGTCTGGATAGCGGCCACGTGCGCTGATCAGGTCGCCAGTCGCTGCTGAAGCGTTGCTACTCCCTCGCCAGACACCTCGACGACCGGCGCTGCCCGACCACTCGCCAACAGGATCAGCGCCTCGGCCGGTCCAGCGACCTCGGGGCCGTCGCCGGAGCTCCAGTCGACGTCAGTCGCCCGCCACCTCAGCCCGGCCATCCGCTTCTTCGACTTCACCAGGCCGCCGATGGTGGGCATGGCGTCAAGTGCGGCTACGAGGCGGTCGGCGGGGATCGTTCGTGGTCGCCCGAGCGGTCGGCGGATGTCTTGGTGGTGGATGAGGTGGTCGGCGAACGCCTCCTTCCTGGGGACGACCTTCCCGAGTCCCTTCATCACCCGCCGATCCACGACGTCGTGCCAGGCGGCACGGATCTCGGCCGGCGAGTGGGACGAGCCGTAGCGCACGGAGCCGTGGAAGGACGCCTTCGGGACGTTGAAGCCATGCTTGACCGCGACCATCAGCATCGACGGCATCGGCGTCGTGTGGCCGACCAGCATGTGCGAGAACACGTCCCGGACACGCCAGCCGGCGCACAGGGTGTCGCGGTCGAGATCGGCGTCGTCGAGCGCGTCCAGCAACGACGTCAGGTCGGATGACTCGGCCCACAGCAGGCTCTCGTAGTCGTGGGTAGTCGCTGGCATTCGATGTCCTCCCCGGGGGAATCTCATGTGGTAGCCGCCGAAGCGGTCCGCCGGACACCGGGACGGCGGCGCGCCGCTCGGGCTTCGCGCTCCAGAGATCGGGTGTACGGAATTCTGTCCCAGTACAGGCCGAATCGCGGGTCGAAGTTGCGGCGTCGAACCTCGGCGTCACGCTCGACCGACGTGATCATCACCTCCCGGGACGGAAGGGCGAGCCGGCCGGCGAGGTGCTCGCCGAGCCAGTTGGCCTGCGCCTCGAACATGGGGATCAGCGGGCCGAGGCCGTACACGAGCCCTACGTAGAACAAGCCGTCGGCAGAAAGCGACGCGATCCCTCGGTACAAGGGCGCCTCCTCGAGCGAGGGAGGAGCCGTCTCGGGTGGCAGGAACGGGAAGGAAGCCTGGTACCCGGTGCCGAGCAGCAGCGCCTGGGCGGGGCGGTCGGTCCCGTCGGCCAGGCGCACACGGTCCCCGAGGAGCTCGACGACGTGGGAGGCGATCTCGATCTCCTTGCGGCGTACGGCGCCGACGAGCTCGTCGGAGACGCACAACGGCTTGTCGCCGACGCGACCCGGCGGTGTGGGGATGCCGGCAGGGCCCTGGCGGCCGCCGGAGAGGCGCACCAAGGGGGCGAACATGCGCCGCCGTACAGACCACGGCAACCGGCTGGCGGCACGGGTGTCGAGCCGGTCCATCGGGAGCGGACCGATCCGTCGGCCAATGACCCACGCACCTGAGCGGGCGGCGACAGTCACGCTGCGCGCGACCGTGCGGACCTCGCAGGCCAGTTCGCCGGCCGAGCAACCGAGGCCGACCACGACGACGTCCTTCCCGGCGAAGGGTTCCGGGGTGCGGTAGTCGTGGGTGTGCTGGATGAGCCCATCGAAGCGTCCGGGCAGCTCGGGCACGCGGGGTTCGCTGTTGTAGCCCACCGCGACCACGACGGCCCGGTAGCGCTCCGGGCCCTCGTCGGTGGTGACGTCCCATCCGCCCTCGACTGGCTGCGCTTCCTTCACTGGTGTGGCAAAGCGGATGTCGGGGCGCAGCTCGAAGTGATCGGCGAACGCCTCGAGGTAGGCGAGCATCTCGGTGTGGTGCGGGTAGGTCGGGCCTCGCCCGATCGGGAAACATCGGAAGCTGGTGTTGCCGCGCGACGTGTTGGTCCGCAGGGACTCGTACGCCGAGCCGTGGCCGGAGTCGTTGGCGTACCGCCAGTTGCCGCCGAGCCCTGAGCCGGCCTCGAACACGGTGAAGGGGACGTCGCGGGCGCGCAGCGCCTGCGCCGTTGCGAGTCCAGCCCCGCCGGCCCCGATGATCGCGACGCGCTCCGAGTCGGACCGGCCCATGTCACTGCGCCCGGAGGTGCTCGATGACCGGGGTGAACGCCCGGGTCGGGGAGAAGTCGACGTACTCGGAGTCCTCGAGCGCCTCGGGTGCGTGACCGGGGCCCCAGTAGAAGGCCTGGCCGGTCTCGTAGGTCTCGGGCCCGGTCGGGGTGTGCATCCGGACTCGTCCCGAGACCATGTAACCCCAGTGCGGGCAAGGGCACAGGTCGTCGGGCATGCCCGCCAGCGCCGGCCGGAGGTCGGCGCCCGCCGGAAGTCGGACGAACGCGGCGGTCATGTCGCCGCCGATCTCGTGGGTGCGCAGCTCGACGCCGTCGCCCTCGATGGCCACCGGTGCTTCTTGTCGGGTGATCGCAGTCATGGCCGAAGCGTCACCCGGACCGACCAGCTGACGCATCCCTCCGCCGGGCCATCGTGGTGCGGCGCGCGAATGGCCCGATCAGGCCATCAGATCAACCCTTCGCGGGTCGCTCGCGCGACCACGGCGGCCTTCGAGTCACCACCGAGCTTCGTGCGCACGTTGGCCATGTGGCGGTGGACGGTGTGGTGGCTGAGCCCGAGCCGTTCGGCGATCTCGGTGTTGCTGCACCCCTCGGCCGCGAGACGCAGGACGTCGAGCTCGCGCTCGCTCAGGTTCCATCGATCGCGCGGGTTCGCCGGGGTGAGCTCCCCGAGCCGCTGATGGGCCGCGTCGGCCATCAGCCTCGCGCCGAGCCCGTGGAGCGCGTCGCGAGCGGTCGACAGCTGGCTGACCGCGAGCTGCGGATGACCGAGCTGGGACAGCGTCTCGGCCAGGGAGATGCGCGCGCAAGCGATGTCATACGGCGCGGCTGCGCGGCTGAGGAGGTCGATGGCGGTCTCGAGCGACGTCCGGGCTTCAGGGTGCTTGCCGGTGGCGGCGAGCACCCGCCCCCGAGCGAGCTCGGCAGCACCTCGGAGCCGGTCGGTCCCCGCGACCGCTGCGATGTCGGATAGGGCCTGTGCGGCCACGGTCGCAGCGTCGATGTCGCCGAAGGCGACGTGAGCCTGGACGGCCAGCTCGTAGGCGGCGGCTCGCCCCGTCCGCTCGCGATCCGGCAGCATCCGCAGGTAGCGGTCGAGCATCGCCCGTGCCGACTCCGGGTCGCCTTGGGCCAGCGCGACACCGGCTTGTGAGGGCAGCGTCAGCCAGGGGACGTGCGAATCGGCCAGCATGCCGGCGAGCGGCTCGATCTCGTCGAGGCGGCCCTGGCGGAGCCGCAGCTCGCACAGCCGGACGACCGCCTCGAACGCGAGCGCCGGGGCGGCGCTGAGGAAGAGCGCGGCCGCCTCGTTGAGCTCCTCCTCGGCCTGCGCCCACCGGCCTTCGTGCATCAGGACCGAGCCGTGGTGGGCGCGGCACATGCCGAACATGCCGGGCATGTCCCACCGTTCACAGAACCCGCGCATCGCGACGCACCACTCCGCGGCGCGGCGCGTGTCGCTCACCCGCTCGCAGGCGTAGATCACGTGGCAGCAGACCCAACCCGCCGCGTCGACACCCGACAGCTCGCCCCCGAAGACAGCAGCGGCTGCCTCCTCGACAAGCGCCATGCCCTCCTCTACCCGGCCCTCCGCCACAGCGGCGACGCCCTGGAGCGAGAGACCCTGCATCTCGAGATCGACGTTCCCGCACTCCCGGCCCGCGGCGCGAGCACGCGCACCCAAATCGCCCGCTCGCGGCGCATCGATCTCCCCCAGGAGGACGAACTGCCCCTCGTAGTAGTCGAGCGTCCCCAGAGCGAGCGCTGAATCGGTCTTCGGAGCGAGCCGGCGCGCGACCGCGAACCACGCTCGTGCGATCGACGCCTCAGCGCGGGGAAGCCCACTGTCGCGGCCCAACCACGCCGCCGCCATCACCGCCGCAGCGATGTCGCCACGCTCGTGATACAGCCGATAGGCACGCTCTCGTGCCGCCAACGACTCGTCCAGCGCACCGAGGAACCGGCAGCACGTTGCCAACCCGTCGTAGGCCTCGGGGGACTCGTCTGCCTCGAGCGCCGTGCTGAACAGGTCGCGACCCTCGCTCCAGGCGCCACGCCGCAGGGCCTCATGCGCGTCCCGAAGGTGCACACCCTCGACGCTGGATTGTTCGGCTTGTCCCAACGTGCCCCCCGAGTGACTCGACGTGCGCGCTACAACCGTACGGCAGGTTCGCAACGAGCCCGAGTCCTACTC
>DASUEE010000026.1:0-8219 GCA_036275235.1 Acidimicrobiales bacterium
AAGGCCGAGCTCGTGGTCGGTGACGACGGCCTCCCCCAGCAGCTGCCGTGGGAGGACTGGTCCGACATCGACCGGGTGGCGGCCTGGTCCTCGGCCTGGGTGCGGGCCACCGCACCGTCGGGGTCGGCGGCCTACGAGGGCGTCGTCGGCTGGTCGGGCGAGCTCGGCTACGGCGTGCGGCCGCCCGAGGCCGGCCAGACGGCCGACGACCCGCGACCGGCCGCTGCCGCCGACGATCACGACCACCACGGCCACGGGGGAGGGCACTAGTGGAGACCTTCGTCTTCCTCGTCGCCGCCGCCGTCTGCCTGAGCGGCGCCGTCGGCGTCGTGGCGTCCCGCAGCCCCGTCCACTCGGCCCTGTCCCTCGTCGGCACGCTCTTCGGCATCGCCGTGCTCTTCGTGGCCCAGGAGGCCAACTTCCTGGCCGCCGTGCAGGTCATCGTCTACGCCGGCGCCATCGTCGTGCTGTTCCTGTTCGTCATCATGCTGCTCGGCGTCGACCGGGTCGAGGACCTGCGCGTCGACCCGCTCGTGGGGCAGCGGGCCGCCGCCGCCGTGGTCGGCGTGGCCGTGTTCGCCCTGCCGGTGGTCGCCCTCGCCTCGGTCGGCTGGGACGCCACCGGCGCCGCCTCCAACCTGGCCGGCATCGTCGACGCCGACGTGCCCGACATCGAGGTCATCGGCCGGTCGCTGTTCACCCGCTACGTCTTCGCGCTCGAGATCACCTCGATCCTGCTGGCCATCGCCGTCGTGGGGGCGGTGATGCTCGCCCGGCGCAGCCCCCGTCCCGCCGACATGCTCGTCGACCTGCCCGAGCCGGTCAGGACCCCGGGCTCCGACGCCGACGTGCCCGCCGTCGACGGCCCCCAGGACGCCACCGCCGGCGCGCCGGGCGAGGAGGCGTGATGGCCGCCGTCCTCGCCGCCGTCGAGCCGTCCTGGTACCTGGTGCTCGGCGCCGCCCTCTTCGCCATCGGGGCGGTGGGCCTGCTGATCCGGCGCAACCCGCTGGTGATGTTCATGTGCATCGAGCTGATGCCCAACGCCGTCACCCTCACCTTCGTCACGTTCTCCCGCATGCTCGACGACGTCGCCGGCCAGACGATGGTCGTGTTCGTCTTCGTCGTGGCCGCCGCCGAGGTGGTGGTCGGCCTCGGGATCATCGTCGCCATCATGCGCCGGCGCCCCGACGCGACCGCCGACGACCTGGCCCTGCTCAAGGGGTAGCCCGCACATGGAGACCCTCGACCTCGTCTGGCTCGTCCCTGCCCTGCCGCTGGCCGGGTTCCTGACCCTGGTGCTCCTCGGCCGCCGTCTCGGCGAGCCGGCGGCCGGCTGGCTGGCCACCGCGGCCGTCGGCGGGTCGTTCCTCGCCACCGTCGTCGTCTTCTTCGGCCTGCTCGACCGCCCCGAGGAGGACCGGGCCTTCACCCAGACGTTGTTCGAGTGGATCCCCATCGGGGGCTGGGAGGTCGACGTCGGCTTCCTCGCCGACCCGCTGTCGATCGCCATGTGCCTGTTCGTCACCGGCGTCGGGACGCTCATCCACCTGTACTCCATCGGCTACATGCACGGGGATCGGGACTTCTCGAAGTTCTTCCTGTACCTGAACCTGTTCGTCTTCTCGATGGTGGTGCTGGTGCTGGGCGAGAACCTGCTCCTCACCTTCCTCGGGTGGGAGGGCGTGGGTGCCTGCTCGTACTTCCTCATCAGCTTCTGGTTCACCGACCCGGAGAAGGCGTCGGCCGGCAAGAAGGCCTTCGTCACCAACCGCATCGGCGACT
This sequence comes from Acidimicrobiales bacterium, assembly GCA_036275235.1. Taxonomy (GTDB): domain Bacteria; phylum Actinomycetota; class Acidimicrobiia; order Acidimicrobiales; family Salinilacustritrichaceae; genus Salinilacustrithrix. The sequence goes on from DASUEE010000026.1 coordinate 1,786, forward strand.
GGGGCTTCATGGTCGCGATGTTCGCCTGCTTCGCGGCGCTCGGCTCGATCAGCTACGACGAGATCCTCGGCGGCGCCGGCAGCCTCTCGGGCACCACTGCCACGCTCGTCGCCGCCTGCCTGTTCGTCGGCGCCATCGGCAAGTCGGCGCAGTTCCCCCTCTACGTGTGGCTGCCCGATGCCATGGCCGGCCCCACGCCGGTCTCCGCGCTGATCCACGCCGCGACCATGGTCACCTCGGGCATCTACCTGCTGACCCGGGCGAACCCGATCATCGCCGAGGCCGACAGCTGGATCCAGCCCACCATCGCCTGGGTCGGCGCCGGCACCGCCCTCTTCGCCGCCACCATCGCCGTCTCCCAGCGCGACATCAAGAAGGTGCTGGCGTACTCGACGGTCTCCCAGCTCGGCTACATGTTCCTCGCCGTGGGCGTGGGCGCCTACGTGCCCGCCGTGTTCCACATGATCACGCACGCCTTCTTCAAGGCCCTGCTGTTCCTCGGCTCCGGCTCGGTCATCCACGGAATGCACGAGGAGCAGGACATGACCCGCATGGGCGGCCTGCGCAAGTACATGCCGGTCACCGCCGCCACCTTCATCATCGGCTGGCTGGCCATCGCCGGCGTGCCGCCGTTCTCCGGGTTCTTCTCGAAGGACGAGATCCTCCTCTACGCCTGGGCCGAGAACCCGGCGCTGTGGGCCGTCGGCCTCGTCACGGCCCTGCTCACCGCCTTCTACATGAGCCGCCAGGTCTTCCTCGTCTTCTTCGGCGAGGAGCGCTTCACGGTCGAGGCCGGCACGCCGGGCCACGGCGACCACGCCGAGGTCGAAGCCCACGACGCCGACACCGCCCTCGACACGGAGGGCGCCGAGGCGGAGGCGCTGGAGGAGGCCGACACGGCGCACGCACCGCAGCACGACGACGTCCACGTGCTCCACGCCGCCCCGCACGAGTCGCCCTGGACGATGACGCTGCCCCTGGTCGCCCTCGCCGGCCTCGCCATCGTGGGCGGCGCCATCCAGCTGCCGTTCACGTCCGACCTGCACTTCCTCGCCGACTGGCTCCACCCGGTGCTCGGCGAGAACGAGGTGCACATCGACGTCGCCACCGGCACGAAGGTCGGCCTCGCGGTGGTCGCCGTGCTCGCCGGCCTGGTGGGCATCGCCGTCGCCTACGCCATCTACCTCCGCAAGGTCCGCCAGCCCGTGGAGCCGCAGATCCTCGCCGAGGGCTGGCGCTACGACCAGGCCATCAGCGCCTTCATGGGCGGCCCCGGCCGGGCCGGCTTCGAGGGCATCGCCGCCTTCGACCGCACCGTCGTCGACGGCGCCGTGAACGGCGTGGCCGCCACGGTGCGCCGCAGCGGCAGCGGGCTGCGAGGTCTGCAGAGCGGCTTCGTGCGCAACTACGCCCTCGGGATCGCCGTCGGCTCCGTGCTCCTCCTCGCCTACTTCCTCGTGCAGGTCACGTACTGATGCCGACCCCCTCCCTGCTCGCCGCCGCCGAAGGGGCTGCGCACAGCGCGGTCACGTTCCCACTGCTCACGGCGTCGGTGCTCGTGCCGCTGCTGGGCGCCCTCGTGCTCGCCGTGCTGCCACGCGCCCGCGCCGAGCTCGTCCGCCCCACCGCGCTGCTGTTCTCCGCCACCACGGGCGCGTTCACCCTGTGGATGCTCGCCGCCTTCGACACCCACGAGGGCGGCTTCCAGTTCGAGACCTCCCACACCTGGATCGAGGAGTTCGGGATCCAGTGGCACCTCGGCGTCGACGGCATCTCGCTGTTCCTCGTGGTGCTCACGGGCGTGCTGTTCCCGCTGACCTTCGTGGCGGTCACGCCCAAGCACGACGCCAAGCCGTACTACGCCTGGCTGCTGCTCCTGCAGGCCGGCTGCATCGGTGCCTTCAGCGCCCTCGACCTGTTCCTGTTCTTCATCTTCTTCGAGATCGTCCTCGTGCCGATGTACTTCCTCATCGGCGGGTGGGGCTACGGGCAGCGCATCTACGCCGCCCTCAAGTTCTTCCTGTACACGATGTTCGGCTCGGCGCTGATGCTCGTCGGCATCGTGAGCCTCGCCTTCCTGCACCGCGACGACACCGTCGACGCCGGCCAGGAGTCCCAGCAGGAGCTCGTCGCCCTGCAGGAGAGCATCGCGCTGCGGGAGAGCTCCGGCGTCGAGGTGCCCGCCGACGACCTCGAGCGCGTCGCCGAGCTCGAAGCCGAGCTCGAAGGCTTCGACCAGCTCACCTTCGACCTCGTCGAGATCGCCGAGGGGCGCGCCGAGGCGCTGTCGGCCCAGCAGGACGCGATCGAGGCGGGCACCGCCGAGGCCGACGACTCCTGGAACCCGTTCGACTGGGGCGCCGCGAAGTGGATCTTCCTCGCCCTCGCGCTCGCCTTCGCGGTGAAGGTGCCGCTCTTCCCGCTGCACACCTGGCTGCCCGACGCCCACACGCAGGCGCCCACCGCCGGCTCGGTGATCCTGGCCGGCGTGATGCTGAAGCTCGGCACCTACGGGTTCGTGCGCTTCGGCCTGTACCTGTTCCCCGACGCCTCGCTGTTCTTCGCGCCGGTCATCGCGACGCTCGGCGTGATCGGCATCATCTACGGCGCCGTCGTCGCCACCATGCAGCGCGACATCAAGCGGCTGGTGGCCTACTCGTCGGTGGCCCACCTCGGCTTCATCGCCCTCGGCACGTTCGCCCTGACCCGCCAGGGCATCGGCGGCGGTGTCCTGCAGATGGTGAACCACGGCATCTCCACCGGTGCGCTCTTCCTCCTGCTCGGCATGCTCTACGAGCGCCGGCACACCTACGAGATCGCCGCCATGTCGGGCCTGCAGAAGGCCGCGCCGGTCCTCGCCGGCGTGTTCACGCTGGTGATGCTGTCCTCGATCGGCCTCCCCGGCCTGAACGGCTTCGTCGGCGAGTTCCTGGTGCTGGCCGGCGCCTACCTCACCCTCAAGTGGTGGGCCGTGGTCGCCGCCGGCGGCGTCATCCTCGCCGCCCTCTACCTGCTGTGGGCCTACCAGCGCGTGTTCCACGGCGAGCCCACCGAGGAGGACCTCGCCACGCCCGACATGCGCGGCGGCGAGCTCCTCGCCATCGCCCCGTTCCTGGTGGCGATCGTGTTCCTCGGCGTGTACCCGAAGCCGGTGCTCGAGCGCATCGAGCCCTCGGTTGCCGCGCTGGTCGAGCACGTCGAGTCCACCACCGACTTCGTCGAGCCCGACGCTGCCACGTCCGGCTTCTCCGGCGAGGTCGTCGACGACCACGGCGGCAGCGAGGGCGAGCACGCCGAGGACGAGGGCGACGACCACGGGGAGGGCGAGTGATGCTTCTCGCAGGCCTGTTCGCCAGCCTGGCCGCGCCGCTGCAGAGCGCAGACGAGGCGTTCGACCCCATCCCCACCCCCGAGGTGGAGTGGTCGGTGGTCCTGCCGCTCCTCGTCCTGGTGGGCGGGGCGATGGCGCTCATGACCCTGACGGCGGTGAGCCGCCGCAGGGTGTTCGACGGCTTCTACCCGCTGGCCACCTCGGTCACGGCGATCGGCGCGGCCGTGTGCACGTGGCCGATCTGGGATCGCGTCCAGGACCCCGAGCGCGGCCCGTTCACCGCCATCGGAGGCGGCGTCGGCGTCGACGGGTTCTCGGTCTTCATGACCGTGGTGATCTGCGCGTCGGTGGTGCTCGCCGCCCTCCTGGCCGACGGCTACCTGCGTCGCGAGGGCTTCGACGGCCCCGAGCTGTACGTCCTGGTGCTGCTGTCGGCGGCCGGCGGCGTGGTGATGTCGTCCGCGAACGACCTCATCGTGCTGTTCCTCGGCCTCGAGATCCTCTCGCTCGCCGTGTACACGCTCGCCGCCATGCACCTGCGCCGGGTCACCTCCCAGGAGGCCGGCCTCAAGTACTTCGTGCTCGGGTCCTTCGCCTCGGCGTTCCTGCTGTACGGCATCGCCCTCACGTACGGCGCCACCGGCAGCACCAACCTCGTCGAGATCCTCGACTTCCTCTCCTCGGTGGCCCTGTTCGACAACGGCTTGCTCCTCGCCGGCCTCGCCATGCTCCTGGTCGGCCTGGCCTTCAAGGTGGCCGCCGCGCCGTTCCACGCCTGGACGCCCGACGTGTACCAGGGCTCGCCCACCCCCGTGGTCGCCTACATGGCCTCGGGCGTGAAGGCAGCCGGCTTCGCCGGGATGATCCGCGTCCTCTACCTCGGCTTCGGCACGTACCGCGTCGACTGGCAGCCGGTGATCTACGCGCTGGCCGTCCTCACGCTCCTGGTCGGCGCCGTGATGGCGGTCGTGCAGACCGACGTGAAGCGCATGCTCGCCTACTCCTCGATCAACCACGCCGGCTTCGTGCTGGTGGCCGTGCAGGCCGCCACCGACCGCGGCGTGCAGGCGTCGATGTTCTACCTGGCGAGCTACACGTTCCTCGTCGCCGGCAGCTTCGGCGTCGCCACCGTGGTCGGCCGCACCGGCGACGCCCGCCACTCCCTCGACGACTACCGCGGCCTCGCCCGCGCCCGCCCGGCGCTGGCGCTCGTGTTCGCCCTGCTCCTGTTCAGCCAGGCGGGCGTGCCCTTCACCAGCGGCTTCTTCGCCAAGTTCTACGCCATCGGTGCCTCGGTGGACGCGGGGTCGTACCCCCTGGCCGCCGTCGCGATGCTGAGCGCGGTCATCTCCGCGTTCCTGTACCTGCGCATCACGGTGTCGATGTGGATGGAGGACGTCGACGACGCCGACCTCCCCACCCGCCGCTCGCTGCCGGTCCCGGTCGGGGTGACGCTGGCGCTGATCCTGTGCGTGGTCGTGACGGTGGGCGTGGGGCTCTTCCCCGGCGTGCTCACCGGCCCCGCCGGCGACGCCACCGCCGTGCTCGTCGGCTTCTGAGCGGCGCCGACGGTTCACAGGTGGTTCCCAGGTCGCGCTGATCGGCCTCCCTGGTGCGGGTCCGAGGATGAAGGCATCCGAAGACCCCACCCACCACAGGAGATCCCGATGCGCAAGACCGTCGCCGCTGCCGCCATGGCCGCGTCCCTCACCGTCGGCGGTGCCGCCGGCGCCGCCCTCTTCACGCCGACGCTCTCGAGCGCCCAGACCGACGACACGGCGGAGACCGAGACAGACCGCCCCGTCGCCACCGACCGGATCACGGAGGCGCTGGCGCCGCTCGTGTCCGACGGCACGATCACCCAGGACCAGGCCGACGCCGTGGCCGCCCACCTGGCCGACGAGCTGCCGCTGCGCCACCGCCACGGCTTCGGCGTACGGGCCGGGTTCGGCGAGGAGGTCGCCGAGGTCCTCGGGCTGACCACCGACGAGCTCCGCACCCGCCTGCAGGGCGGTGAGTCGCTGGCCGACATCGCCGAGGCCGAGGGCGTCGACGTGCAGGCCGTGGTCGACGCCATCGTCGCCGCGCACACCGAGCGCCTCGACGAGGCCGTCGCCGACGGCCACCTCACCCAGGAGCAGGCCGACGAGCGGGCCGCCGACCTCGAGGAGCACGCCCAGGACATCGTCGATGGCACGTTCGAGGGTCGGATGGGCGGCATGCGCGGCCCCGGTGGCCATCGCCACGGCGGGATGGGCATGGGCATGCCCGGCGCCACCGACTCCTGACCACCCCCACCCACGTTCTGGTCAGCGGAACGGGATCCCACGTGACCGTTCCGCTGACCAGAACACCCCACCGCCCGTTCTTGTCAGCGTTTCGGGGCTCCTGAGCCCCGAAACGCTGACAAGAACGAGCTCGTCACCGCCCACCACTCGGAGGACCCGTGACCTCTCTCCCCCCGATCCCCCCCACGCCCCCGCCCGCTCCGCCGTCGCCGCCCGCCGGCGAGCCCGCCCCGCCGGCCGCCCCCACCAGCCGGCGGGGCGGCGTGTGGCCGATCGTCGCCGCCTCGCTGCTCTCAGCGGGGCTCGCCGCCGGCGCCACCACCGCCCTCGACGACGACCCGCCCGCCGCCTCGTCGCCGGCCGCCGACGTGCGCCCCGAGGTGCTGCGCCCCACGGCGGTCGCCGACGGCGCCGACGCCGCTGCGGTAGCGGCCGACCGGGTCGCCCCGGCCGTCGTGCAGATCCAGACCCGCACCGGGGTGGGGTCGGGCGTGGTCTACGACGACTCCGGCCTCGTGCTCACGGTCGCCCACGTGGTCGGCGCCAACCGCCAGGTCACGGTCCGCCTCGCCGACGGCCGTTCGGTGCCCGGCGAGGTCGTCGGCACCCACGCCGCCACCGACGTCGCCGTGGTCCGCATCGATCCGGATGCCGTCCTCGCCGTCGCCGAGCTCGCCACCGGCGAGCAGCCCTTGGTGGGTCAGCTGGCCGTGGCGGTCGGCAGCCCGTACGGCTTCGACCAGACGGTGACCTCGGGGATCGTCAGCGCCGTCGACCGCGTCGTGAACGAGGTCTCGATGGTGCAGACCGACGCC
>DASUEE010000027.1:0-9471 GCA_036275235.1 Acidimicrobiales bacterium
TCGAGCTCGGCGGTCCGCTGCGCTACGGCGACCGGATCGAGGACCGTCCGACGCTCGGCACCGGACCCCGCCCGGGTGCGCCGGACATCGTCCGGGCCTGCGACCTCGCGGCGCGTGCCCAGTGGCTGCTCGCCGCGACGCTCGCCGGCCTCGGTGTGCTCGCACCGCTGCGCCGGAGGCGCCACCGATGACCCGCCGCCTCCCTCCCCCGGGCCCCCACGGCGGCGACGTCGAGCGCGTCGCGGCCGCGCTCGGGTGCGACCCGTCGAGCCTCCTCGACCTCTCGGCGAGCCTCAACCCGCTCGCCCCGGACGTCCGACCCGTGCTCCGCCGCACCGTCGACGCCGTGGGCCGCTACCCGGACGACGCACGGGCGACCGACTCGCTGGCCGAGGCGATGGGCGTCGACGTCTGCCGGCTCGTCCTCACCAACGGTGGCGCCGAGGCGATCGCCCTCGTCGCCCAGCACCGTCCCGTCGGGTGGGCCGACGAGTGCGACTTCTCCCTGTACCGCCGGCACCTGCGCACCCTCGACCCCGCCGGCCCGCGCTGGCGATCCGACCCCCACAACCCCACGGGCGCGCTGGCGCCCGCCTCGGACCGGGCCGACGTGCGGGACGAGGCCTTCCACCTCCTCGCCACCGGCCGGTGGACCCGCGGCGACGAGGGCGCCACGGTGGTCGGCTCGCTCACGAAGGCGTGGGCGATGCCCGGCATCCGCATCGGGTACGTGCTGGCAGCCGACGAGGCCGAGGCCGACGCCATCCGCGCCCTGCGCCCCCGGTGGTCGGTCGACGGGATCGCCTGCGCGGCGCTGCCGGAGCTGCTCGCGCTCGGCGAACCGGAGCGGTGGCGAGACGGCATCGCCGCCCTGCGCGCCGAGCTCGTCGCGCTGCTCGCGCGGCACGACCTCGAACCCGCTCCGAGCGACTCGCCCTACGTCTGGGTGCCCGACGCGCCAGGGCTGCGCGACGCCCTCCTGCCCCACGGCGTGATCGTCCGCGACGGCAGCTCGTTCGGGTGCCCGACCGCGGTCCGCATCGCCGTGCCCGACGGGGACGGCCTCGCCCGCCTCGCCCATGCCCTCGACTGCATCGCCCTCCGGACGGCCGCGCCATGACCACGATCGACGACCTCCGCGCCCGCATCACCGATCCGGCGGACGACCCGGCGCGCGCCGCCGGAGCTGGTGGCGCGGCCGAGCGGTGGTCCACCCGCGCCAAGCCACCCGGTGCCCTCGGTCGGGTCGAGGACGCCGCGATCCGGGTCGCGGCGATCACCGGGCGGTGCCCGCCAGCGGTCCCCGAGCGACCGGCCGTCGTGGTGTTCGCCGGCGACCACGGCGTGGTGGCCGACGGGGCGAGCGCCTGGCCGAGCGAGGTGACCGCGGCGATGGTGCAGGCGATGGCGGGCGGGGGCGCGGCGGTCAACGCGTTCGCGGCCACGGTCGGCGCGACGCTCACCGTGGTCGACGTCGGCGTCGCCAGCCCGCTGCCGGACCTCACCACCTCGTTCCGGGACGCGCCGGACGTCGCCGGCGACGTGTCCCGCGGCCCGGAACGGGTGGTGCTCGATCGGCGGGTCCGGGCCGGCACGGCCAGCATCGCCCGCGAGGCGGCGATGACCCGGGCCGAGGCCGAGGCCGCCGTCCTCGCCGGCGCGAGCGTCGCCGACGACGTGATCGAAGCCGGCGCCGACCTCCTCGTCGGGGGCGACATGGGCATCGGCAACACGACCTCGTCGGCTGCGCTCGTCGCGTGGGCCACCGGGACCGCACCGGACGGGCTCGTCGGCCTCGGCGCCGGGCTCCCCGCCGACGGCCTCGACCGCAAGCGGGCGCTCGTCCGCGCCGCCGTCCACCGGGCACGGGACCTCGACGACCCCCTCGACGCGCTCGCCGAGATCGGCGGGCTGGAGATCGCGGCGCTCGCCGGCCTCCACCTCGCCGCCGCCGCCCGCCGGCTCCCGACCATCGTCGACGGCGTCATCGGGGCCGCCGCCCTGTGCGTGGCCGACGCGATCGCTCCCGGCACCGCCGCGCACGCCATCGGGGGTCACCGCTCGGTCGAGCCGGCCTCCGCCGTGGCGCTGGCCCACCTGGGCATCACGCCGCTGCTCGACCTCGACCTCCGCCTCGGCGAGGGCACCGGGGCGTGCCTGGCGATCCCGCTCGTGCAGGCCGCCTGCCGCGCCCTGCGGGACATGGCCGACCTGCCCGCCTGAGAGGGCGGGTGCAACGGAGCCGCTGCCAGTTCCGAGAGGGGGTGCAACGGAGCCGCTGCCAGTTCCGAGAGGACGGAACGGTCAGAGCCACTTGCCGGGGTTGAGGATGCCGGTCGGGTCGAGCGCGGCCTTCACCCGTCGGTGGAGGTCGACCACCTCGGGGCCGAGCTGCTCGAGCAGGTGGGCGGCCTTCAGCGACCCCACGCCGTGCTCGCCGGTGATCGTCCCGCCGAGCTCGAGCGCGGCGTCCATCACCGCACCGAAGGCGACCTCGGCCCGGGCGACGGCATCGGGGTCGGCGGGGTCGAAGGTCACGAGCGGGTGGAAGTTGCCGTCGCCGGCGTGGCCGATCACGGGGATGGCCGTGTCGTGGCGCTCGGCGACGTCGGTAACCGCGGCGAGCAGGTCCGGGATGCGCGGGATCGGCACCCCGACGTCCTCGATGAGCACGGTGCCGAGACGCTCGACGCACGGGATCGCCATGCGGCGGGCGGCCATCAGCAGATCACCCTCGTCGGGGTCGTCGGTGACGGCCACGTAGGTGGCACCGGCGGCCTCGGCGTGCGCGGCGACCCGCGCCGCCGTGTCGTCGCCGGCGTCGGACTGGCCGAGCAGGAGCGCGCCCACCGAGGTGTCCAGGCCCATGGGCTTCGCCGCTTCCACCGCGGCGACGGCGGCGCGGTCCATGAGCTCGAGCGCCGAGGGCCGCAGCGAGCCCATCACCGCCGAGACGGCCCGACCGGCGTGGACGGCGTCGGTGAAGGTCGCCACCACGGTGGAGGAAGGGGGCGGGGCGGGGCGCAGCCGCAGCGTGGCCTCGGTGATGACGCCGAGCGTGCCCTCCGATCCGACGAAGAGTCGCTTGAGGTCGAGGCCGGCGACGTCCTTGATGGTGCGGCCGCCGAGGCGGACGACCGAGCCGTCGGCGAGCACCACCTCGAGCCCGAGCACGTAGTCAGTGGTCACGCCGTACTTCACGCAGCACAGGCCGCCGGCGTTGGTGGCGAGGTTCCCGCCGATCGAGCAGATCTCGTACGACGAGGGGTCGGGCGGGTACCAGAGGCCCTGCGCGCGGGCCGCCTCCTTGACCTCGACGTTCAGCGCGCCGGGCTGCACCACGGCGAGCATCCCGCCGGGGTCGACCTCGATGCGGCGCATCCGCTCGGTGGACAGCGTGATGCAGCCGTCGACGGCGGCGGACCCGCCCGAGAGGCCGGTGCCCGCCCCGCGGGTGACCACGCCGACGCCGAGGCGGCGGGCGGCGCGCAGGGTCGTCGACACGTCGGCCGTGCACGTGGCCCGCACGAGCGCGAGGGGCATCCCCGGCCGCACCGTCATCGCCCGGTCGTGGCGATAGGCCTCGACCACGTCGGGGTCGACCACCAGCGCGCCATCCGGCAGCGCCGACCGCAGCTCCTCGACGATCGCGCTGGACGGGCCCATGCACCCGAGTCTGCCTTCGGTCGGCCAGGACCGGGCACTCCTAGGATCCGGCCATGGCCGAGTCCTTCACCCCCAACGCCGACCAGCTCATCGAGAACAACGGTGCCTACGCCGCCCAGTTCCACGACAGCGACCTCCAGGTCGCGCCGCGGAAGAACCTCGCGGTGGTCGCCTGCATGGACTCCCGGATGGACATCTTCCAGATCCTCGGGCTGGGCAACGGCGAGGCCCACATCATCCGCAACGCCGGCGGGGTCATCACCGACGACGTGATCCGCTCGCTTTGCCTGTCGCAGCGCTTCCTCGGCACCCGCGAGATCGTGCTGCTCCACCACACGGACTGCGGCCTGTCGAAGGTCGACGAGAACGAGTTCCGTGAGGAGCTGGCCGGGGAGCTGGGCGTGAAGCCGTGGTGGTCGCTCGAGGCGTTCACCGACGTCGACGCCGACGTCCGCCAGTCGATGCAGCGCCTCCAGATGACCCCCTTCATCCCCCACAAGGAGCACGTCCGGGGCTTCGTCTACGAGGTCGAGACCGGGCGGCTCCGCGAGGTCACCGCCGAAGGCGGCAGCTGAGCATGGCCGAGGTCACCGAGACGCAGCTGCCGGGGGTCGGTGTCCGCTACGAGTTCACCACCCACGACGGCGCGCGCCTTGGCGTCCTGCACCACCACGGCGGGCGCCGGGAGGTCGTCGTCTACGACGAGGACGACCCTGACCGCGCCGCTTCGGTGCTCCGGCTGGACTCCGACGACAGCCGCACGCTCAGCGAGCTGCTCGGCGCCACGCAGGTGACCGAGGCCGTGCGTGCCATGCAGCAGCGCATCGAGGGCCTCACCCTCGAGTGGATCGACGTGCCGGCCCGCTCCTCGATGGTGGGCCGCACGATCGGTGACGGCGAGCTGCGGAGCCGCACCGGCGCGTCGGTGGTCGCCGTCATCCGCGGGGAGAGCACCGAGCCGGCGCCCGGCCCCGACTTCGCCTTCGCCGCCGGCGACGTGGCCGTCGCCGTCGGCACCCCGGAGGGGCTGGAGCTGCTGCGGGTGGCGCTGCGCTCGTGACGCTGCTGCTCGCCGCCGCCGGGGGCGACGCGCCGACGGCGTTCATCGAGCTCGGTGCGGTGGTGCTCGTCCTCGCCGTCCTCTGCCGGCTCGCCGGCCGGGTCGGCATGCCGGCGATCCCGCTCTACCTGCTCGCCGGCCTCGTCATCGGCGACGGCGGCTTCGCGGCGGTCGACGTCAGCGAGGAGTTCATCGAGCTCGCCGGCGAGATCGGAGTGCTCCTCCTGCTCTTCGCCCTCGGCCTCGAGTACTCGTCGACGGAGCTGCGGGCCGGGCTCCGCACGGGAAGCCGCGCCGGGATCGTGGACGCCGTCGGCAACTTCCTCCCCGGCTTCGGCGCCGGGCTGCTCCTCGGCTGGGACGCCACCGCCGCCATCGTCCTCGGCGGGGTCACGTGGGTGAGCTCGTCGGGCATCGTCGCCAAGGTCCTCTCCGACCTCGGCCGGCTCGGCAACCGCGAGACGCCGTCCGTGCTGAGCGTGCTCGTGATCGAGGACCTGGCGATGGCCGTCTACCTGCCCGTCGTCGGTGCGCTCGTCGCCGACCGCAGCGCCGGGGACACGGCGGTGACCGTCGCCGTCGCGCTCGTCGCGGTGGGGGCGATCCTCGCCCTGGCCATGCGCGGCGGGGACCAGCTGAGCGCGGTGCTCGCGCCCGCCAGCAACGAGTCGCTCCTGCTCGCCGTCTTCGGCCTGACGCTGCTCGTCGGCGGTCTCGCCGAGGAGGTCCAGGTCTCCAGCGCCATCGGCGCCTTCCTCGTCGGACTCGCGCTGTCGGGTGTGGTGCAGGAGCGGACCACCGCGCTCATCGAGCCGCTGCGCGACCTGTTCGCGGCGACGTTCTTCCTCTCCTTCGCGTTCGGGGTCGAGGCGTCGTCGCTGCTCGAGGTGCTCTGGATCGCCATCCTCCTCGGCCTGGTCACGGCCGCCACGAAGATGGTCTCCGGCTGGGTGGCGGCGGGCAGCCTCGGCGTGGCCGAGCGCGGTCGCATCCGCGCCGGCACCGCCCTGATCGCGCGGGGCGAGTTCTCGATCGTCATCGCCTCGCTCGGCGTCGGCCTGTCCGACGGCCGCGACCTCGGCGCGGTGGCGGCCGCCTACGTGCTCGTCACGGCCGTGCTCGGACCGGTGGCCTCGCGCTTCGCCGACCGCGTGCCGGTGCACCCGCGGCTGCGGGAGCTCGCCCGGCGCTGATCAGTGGACGATCCGGCGACCGGTGACCTCCTCGGCGCGGATCTCCACCCAGTCGTCGCGCTCGACCGAGTCGGCCCAGGCGTCGAGCTCGGTCGCCCAGAGCGTGTCGGGATCCTCGGCGAGATCGGCGACGCCGCGCACCAGCACGCTCCACCCGCTGCGCCGCACCGCGTCGAAGGAATCGACCTGGAACGCCACCGGCTCCCGCATGAGGGCTTCGTGGAGAAGCGATCCCGGCCGCGTGCGGAACACCACGCGGCGCCCCACGACGGCGTGGTTGACGGGAAGGACCATCGGTTCGCCGCCCTCGACGAAGGCGACGCGCCCGACCGGGGTGCTGGCGAGCAGCTCCCAGCACTCCTCGGCGTCCAGCACCTCGAGGCCCTGGTGGTCGACGTTCGTGCGATCGGTCGCTGCCATGGACGCATCGTGCCCATCGTCACCACGTCCCCGACAGGGCCTTCGGTCCCGGGCGCTCAGGACGGGATGATCACCGCACGCCCGTCGACCTGGCCGGCAGCCAGGCGCTCGTAGGCCGACGGCGCCTCGTCCAACGAGAACCGCTGCACGTGGGCGCTGATCGTCCCGGCCTGGGCGAGGGCCAGCACCTCCTGCAGCTCCGGCAGGGATCCCCAGTACGTGGTGGCCACCGACACCTCGTAGGCGATGCTGAAGAAGCTGATGGGCAGGGCCCCACCAGCGATGCCGACGATCGTCAGCTGCCCCATCGTCCGCACCACCGACGCACCGAGCGCCAGCGTCTCGTCGGCGCCGACCACGTCGAGCACGACGTCGGCGCCCCGTCCCCCCGACAGGTCCCGGATGGCGGCGGCCGCGTCGCCGTCGGCCACCACGCCGGCGTGGGCACCCACCGACTCGGCCAGCGCAACCGCCTCCGGCCGCCGATCGACCGCGACGACGGTGGCGGGCGACAGGGTGCGCAGCATCTGCACGGCGAGGTGACCCAGACCGCCCGCCCCGATCACCACCGCGGTGGAACCCGGCGTCAGCAGCGGCAGCGCCCGCTTGACCGCGTGGTACGGCGTGAGGCCGGCGTCGGTGAGCGGTGCTGCGTCGACGGGGTCGAGGTCGCCGATGCCCACGAGGTGCCTGGCGCTCGGGACCAGCATGTACGGCGCCATCCCGCCGTCGGCGCCGAGCCCGCCGGCCGCCGCGCCGACCAGGTCGGGTCGCTCGCAGTAGTTCTCCATGCCCTGCGAGCAGCGTCGGCAGCGACCGCAGCCCCACGGGCCGTACACCGCCACCGGCTCCCCGACCTCGAGGCCCCGCACGCCCGGCCCGAGGGCCTCCACCCAACCGGCGTTCTCGTGCCCGAGGGTGAACGGCGGGTTCCACGGCACGATGCCGGCCTCGAACTCGTGCATCAGGTGGAGGTCCGAGTGGCAGGCGCCGGCGCCGCCGATGCGGAGCAGGACCTGCCCCGGCCCGGGCTCGGGCACCTCGACCTCGACCAGCTCGGCCGGCTGCTTCCACCCCGTCAGCTGCAGTGCGTGCACGTCACATCCTCCTCGTCGTCACCGTCGTACCCCTGCACCCTTCCGCACCAGCGGCGCCGGCGCACGCCGGTCGGGCTCACGCCGCCAGCAGCACGCTCGACTCGGCGGCGCGCGCCACCGAGCTGGCCGTGGCACCGGCGACGGCGTGGCGCAGCCGGGAGGAGCCGCGGGCGCCCACGACGACGAGGTTGCTGCCCTCGCGCTGCTGGGTCCGCAGGAGGACCTCGGTCGCCCGACCCTTGACCTCCTCGATCCGGTGCGGGATCCCCGCCTGCTCGAGCACGGCGGACGCAGCGTCGAGCGCCGGACCGGGCTCGAGCCAGCCGTCGCGGGCGCCGACCACAAGCACCTCGGTGTCGGTGGCCCACGGCAGGCCGGCGAAGGCGCCCAGCGCCCGCTGCGACGGGGGCGAACCGTCGACGCCGACGAGCACCCGGCGGACCCGCCTTCCCGACCGGGCGATCACCAGCGGCGCGGGGGGTTCGTGCAGCAACCACTCGGTGGTGCTCCCGATGTGCAGCCGGCGCTTCAGGAAGCCCCGGCCCGTCGCGCCGACCACCACGAGGTCGGCTCGGGCGCCGGCGAGGACCACGCGCGGGTCGGCCTGGGCCGTGAGGTACCGGACCTCGGCGAACCCCGACCCGACGATGGGCTGCCGGGGGTCCTCGGGCGTCCACGGCTCGAGGGTCGTGGACCCGCCCGGGTGGGGCGGGCCGAGCTCGGTCTCGGGCACGGTCACGACGTCGAGACGCCACCCCGGCCACCGCTGCTCGCCGATCCACAGCCAACCCAGATCGGCCCCCTGGGACCGATCGTCACCGAACACGATCCGCATGATCGCTCACCTCCACGACCGAGGGTCGCACCTCGCGCCCGATCGTGCCAGGGACCTCCGGCCCGGCGCGGCGGGGACCCGGGAGGTCAGCCGGCGTCGGGAGCGACGTCGCCCGCCCGGACCTCGCGGACGGCGGCGTGCGCCCGCATGGCGACGGCCACCAGCGGCACGGCGATGAACGCGCCGGCCAGCCCGGCCAGCGCACCGCCGGAGGTGAGGGCGAGGATCACCACCAGCGGGTGGAGCGACAGCGCCTTCCCGTAGATCACCGGCGCCAGCAGGTCGTTGTCGAGCTGCTGGACGGCGATGGCGACGACGACGACCACGCCGGCGGCGGCCGGCCCCGCCGTCACCAGCGACACCGCGACGGCGACCGCGCCCGCGGTGATCGCTCCGACGAACGGGAAGAACGCGGCGACGAAGGTGAGGACGGCCACCGGCAGGACGAGCCCGGCACCGACCAGGAGCAGGGCCCCTCCGATGACCACGGCCTCGAACGCGCCCAGCATCGCCGAGCCCCGCAGGTAGCCGCCGAGTGCGCCCCAGGCGCCGGCCCCGGCGGCCCGCACCGTGCGCCGGTGCCGCTCCGGGGTCACCGACAGCACGGCACGCTGGATGTCGGGGCCGTCCTTGACCACGAAGAAGGTGACGACCAGCGCCAGCAGCAGGCCGGCCAGGACCTCACCGGCGAGCGTCGCGCCGTCGACGAGCGCCCCGTCGCTGACCCTGGCGTTCTCGACGGAGTCCTCGAGGCGCGCCCGGGTGTCGGCCACCCACTCCTCGTCGAGGCCGAGGGGACCGTCGGCGAACCAGTCCTCCACGTCGTCACCGGCGTCTTCGAGGGTGTCGCCGAGGTCGCGGAACTCGTCGATGAGCGGCGGGACGACGAGCACGCCCGCGAGCCCGATCGTGGCGAAGAAGGTGGCCACGACGCCGAGCATCGCCAGCGGCAGGGGCACCCCGCGATCGGTCATCGCTCGCCGGACCGGCATGAGCGCCGTGGTCAGGAGCAGGGCGATGCCGACCGGCAGCAGCACCAGGCGGAGCCGGACCGCGAGCAGGACGATGCCCAGGAGGGCGAGCCCGACGACGACGAGGCGCCAGCTCCAGGCGGTGAGGACCTCCAGGGCGCGTGGCACCCGTACGGGCTCGCGCGTCGGCTGGTCGGGGGTCGCCACAGGACAACTCTCGCACGGCCGG
>DASUEE010000028.1:0-7662 GCA_036275235.1 Acidimicrobiales bacterium
CAGCGTGTTCCCCGCCCAGGCCGGGCCGGCCGGCCTCGGGCGACCGGACATCTCGTCCTGAACCGGACGTCTCGACCGGGCCATTCGTCCCTTCGCGCTCAACCAGGAACCGGCGAACGCCGAAGCACCAGGGTCCACGGATCTGCTGGGAGATGAGATGCACACCCGGACCCCCCGACTGCTCGCCGGGCTCCTGACCGCCCTCTTCGTCGCGCTCGGCCTCGCCGCGCCCGCGTCGGCCGGCGAGGTCGCCCCCGATGCCCAGGAGGCCGTCCGCGAGATCGTCTTCCCGATCGTCGGGAGCACCTCGTACAGCGACACCTTCGGTGCGTGCCGCTCCGGCTGCAGCCGCGGCCACGAGGGCACCGACATGATGGCGGCGAAGCTCACGCTGCTCGTGGCCGCCCGGGACGCCACCGTCACCGGCTTCAAGGACACCGCCACCCCGGACGGCTCGCAGGGCAACTACGTCATGCTCCGCGACGCCGAGGGCTGGGAGTACTGGTACATCCACGTCAACAACGACTCCCCCGGCACCGACGACGGCGCCAACCCGAAGGACTGGATGTTCGGCCCCGGCATCGCCCGGGGGGCGAAGGTCAAGGCCGGCCAGCTCGTCGGCTTCGTCGGCGACTCCGGCAACGCCGAGCGGACGGCCCCGCACCTGCACTTCGAGATCCACAAGCCCGATGGCACCGTGATCAACCCGTACAAGAGCCTGCGGGCGGCGACGCGGGTCGCCACCCCTCTCGTCATCAGCGGGGTCGTGAGCCCGCAGGAGGCCTTCGTCCGGGCCCTGCACGAGGACTTCCTCGGCCGGGCCGCCACCGACGTCGAGGTCGCCGGCCGCCTCGCCGAGCTCGCCGCCGGGCGCAGCCGCTCCGACGTGGTGCGCGGGTTCGCCGGCTCCGACCAGTGGATCCAGGCCCTGGTCGACGGCTACTACCAGTCCACGCTGGGTCGAACCGCCGACGCCGGTGGGCGCGCCCACTGGATCGAGGTGATCCGCAGCGGGGTCGCCCCCGCCACCGTCGCCGCCGACTTCTACGCGAGCGAGGAGTACCACCGCCGGGTCGGCGGCACCGACGCCGCCTGGATCGCCGACCTGTACGAGGAGCTGCTGCACCGCACGCCCGACCAGGCCGGCGCCGCCTACTGGGTGAGCCAGCTCGCCAGCGGGGTGCCCCGCCGCGACGCCGCCCTCGCGTTCTACCAGTCGCTCGAGTCGCGCCACACCCGGGTCACCGGGCTGTACCAGGCCCTCCTGGGGCGCGATCCCGACCGCTCCGGGCGCGGCCACTGGGCGGGCGTGCTCGCCGACGGCCACGACCTGCGCCTGTCGGTGAACCTCGCCACCAGCGACGAGTACTTCGCCCGGGCGGCCACCCGCGCCGAGCGGTAGCGCCACCGAGGGCAGGATGGCCGGATGCGACGCCGGCCCGCCCTCGCCATCGTCTTCGCCACGTCGGCGGCGATCCTGATCGTCGAGATCACCGCCGGGCGGCTCCTGGCCCCCTACGTCGGCGTCTCGCTCGAGACGTTCACCGCCGTCATCGGCACGATCCTCGCCGGCATCGCCACGGGCGCGGCCGTGGGCGGCCACCTCGCCGACCGCCACGACCCCCGGCGCCTGCTCGGACCGTCGATGGTCGTGGGCGGCGGCCTCGTGTGGCTGGCGGTGCCGATCGTGCGGGCCGTCGGCCCCAGCGCCCAGAGCCGTCCCCTCGACATCGTGGTCCTCGCCGGGATCGCCTTCTTCCTCCCGGCCGCCGCCCTCAGCGCCGTCACCCCCATCGTCGCCAAGCTCCGGCTGCGTGACCTGGCCGAGACCGGCTCGGTCTTCGGCGGGCTGTCGGCCGCCGGCACGTTCGGCGGCCTCGCCGGCACGTTCCTCACCGGCTTCGTGCTGGTCACCCTGCTCGGCACCCGCACGATCATGTTCACCGTCGGCCTGCTGCTCGTGGTCGGGGGGCTGGCCCTCGAGCTCGTGCTGCGGCGACGCCCGCCCACGGCCGCCACCGTCGTGGTCCTCGTGGCCGGGGGCCTGTCCGTGTACGGCTTCGCCGCCCCGTGCGACGTCGAGACCCGCTACGCGTGCGCGGAGATCGAGGTCGACGAGCGCGACCCCTCGCTGGTCAGCCTGTACCTCGACTCCCTGCACCACGCGCGGGTCGACCTCGACGAGCCGTCGAACCTCGAGCTGCGCTACATCCGGCTCCTGGCCGACGTCGCCGAAGCGCTCCCCGCCGGCCCGCTGGACGCGCTGCACATCGGCGGCGGCGGCTTCACCATCCCCGGCCACCTCGCCGAGATCCGGCCGGGCACCCGGTCGCACGTCGTCGAGATCGACCCCGGCGTCGTCGACATCGCCCGCGACCACCTCGGCCTCGAGACGGGTCCCGACCTGACCGTCGAGGTGCGCGACGCCCGCATCGCCCTCCCCCGCCTGCCCGACGACGCCTACGACCTGGTGATCGGCGACGCGTTCAGCGGCCAGTCGGTGCCCTGGCACCTGACGACGGTCGAGCTGGTCGAGGAGGTCGACCGGGTCCTGCGCGACGGCGGGGTCTACGCGGTGAACGTGATCGACGGCGGCCCGAGCGGGTTCGCCCGGGCCGAGCTCGCCACCCTGCGCGCCGTGTTCGACCACGTCGAGGTCGTCCTCCCCACCGCCGAGCCCCCGGGCGCGAAGCGCAACCAGATCCTGGTCGCCTCCGACCGCCCCATCCCTGACCTCGACGTCGACCCGGCCGACGGCGTGGTGCGAGACGAGGCGTTCGTCGCCCGCTACGTGGGCGGCGCCGAGGTGCTCACCGACGACCACGCACCCGTCGACCAGCTGGTGCGCGGGTAGGGCCTCAGCGGGGCAGCACGTAGGTGCCCTGGGCCACCGAGCTCGGGCGATCCTCGGCGCCGTCGGCCCACACCCGGACGCTGCCGACGATGCTGCGCCGTCCGGCGGACTCCAGGGTCGCCCGGGCCCACATCGTCGAGCCCTGCGCCGGTCGCAGGAACCGGATCGACAGCTCGGAGGTCAGCGCCATGGGCTCGACCCGGCCGATGCTCCCGAACACGAGGTACCAGAGCGCGGCGTCGGCGAGTCCGAACTGGACGGGACCGGAGACGTAGCCGCCCGGACGCAGGACGCCGGGGTCGACGTCGCGCCGGGCGACGGCGTGGGTCGGGCCGACCTCCACGCAGGTGTTCCCCGTGCCGGGGAACGCGTCGTCGAGCATCCGGTTCACGCCCTCGGGCGTCGGGTCCCAGCGGGGCTCCTCGGGCGGCACGGTGGGTCAGCCCCGGTTGTTCTCGAAGTACTCGTCGCTGGCGGTGAGCAGCCCGGCGAGGCGGATGTCGTCGACCTCGACGAGCTGGCGCCCCCAGTACTGGCGGCCGCCCTCGTCGGCACGACGGTCGAGCAGCGTGCGGTAGAGCACGTCGACGCGCCGGACGTTCGATTCGAGCGACAGGTAGAACGCCTTGGCCACCGTCACCCGCGGCACGCCGGCGCGCACCTCCCCGACCCAGTAGCTGCGGGCGGCATCAGGGTCGCGTCGCAGGATGCGCCCGTAGAGCGCGTCGACGAAGCCGCCGACCGTCCCGCCGCCACCGGTGGGCGCCGGGCTCGCGAACCACTCGTCGGAGCCGTAGAAGTGCGAGGCGACCTCCGAGACCCGCAGGCCCTGGCTGATGAGCTGGGACCAGTAGGTGCGCCCGCCTGCGTCGGGCGCCCGGCCGAAGATCTGGTCGTAGAGCCCGTCGACGACGCGACCCGTCCACTCGGGCGAGCGCGAGAGCGCGAGGGTGAACTCGCCGCGCGGGAGTCCCTCGCGGATCCGCCGACCCCACTCGTAGCGCTCGGTGAAGCGGGAGGCCCGCCCCAGCAGGTCGCGGTGCACGGCGTCGACGTAGGCGGAGATGCCGCTGTAGTCGGAGTCGATCGGCTCGGACGGCGTGGGCACGGGCGCGTGGGGGTCGATGGTGCCCGTGCGCGCCGCGTCGCGCCGGAAGTGCGGCCAGGGGGCCGTGGACGTGGTGGACGCCGAGGCGGACGTGGTCGTGGGAGGCGCCGGGGCCCGCCACACGTAGATCGCCTGGCGGTCGCCGTGGTCCCAGCGCTGGTCGCCGTTGTCGAGCTGGACGAAGGCGGCCACGTACGTCGCGCCCTCGACCACCGCGATCGCCGGCGCGTTTGCGCCTGGCCACGCGAAGTCCTCCGGCGTGGGCTGCATCGGCAGCCGCTGCTCGATCGCGCCGGTGGCGGCGTCGAGCACGACGACCTCGCGGTTGGCCGTGACCACCACCTCGAGCGTGCCGTCGCCGTCGGCGTCGGCCACCACCGGGGAGGCGATGAAGCTCAGGTCCCCGTTGCAGCCCTCGGCCGCCGGCATGACGCAGGTCTCCCAGGTGCCCCGACCGGTGTGCTCACGACGGTGGGCCCGGCCCTCGCCCGTGAGCGTGATGACCTCGTAGGCGGCGTCGTCGTCGAGCTGGGCCAGGGCCGGGGAGGCCATCGTGTTGCCGGTGAGCACCCGTGGCCACCCGAGGAGCTGCTGGCGGCTCTGCAGGTCGATGGCGGACAGGAGCCGCTGGTCCCCGTGGCCGAAGTTGCGGCCGGTGCCGACGACGGCGTCGAGGTCGCCGTCGCCGTCGACGTCGGCCACCGCCGGCGAGGACCAGATCACCTCGCCGCCGAGGCGCAGGGGGTAGCCGGGCATCGGGTCGCCCTTGCCGTCGACCACCCAGAGGTACCCGCCAGGGGGCAACGGCTGGCCGACGCTGTCCATGTCGCCGCCGAACACGATCTCCTTCGCGCCGTCGCGGTCGACGTCGGCGAGCGCGGGCGAGGACAGCGACGTGTCGTAGGTGTAGGTGGGGAAGCCCGGGATCAGCGCGCCGGTGAGCTCCCAGGCGTGGAGGCGGTGGTCGAGGCCGAGGGCGACCACCTCGGCGACGCCGTCGCCGTCGACGTCTCCGACGGCCGGAGCGCCGAAGAACCCCGAGAGGTTCGCGAGGCCCGAGTCGCCCTGGTCGAAGACCGTGCGGGCGGTGGCGGCCGTGAGGTCGTAGATCTTGATGCGGGAGCTGCCCGGCACGCCCTTGACGTTGCGGACGGTGCCGACGGCGACGTCGAGAACGCCGTCGCCCGTGACGTCGACGAGCGTCGGCGCGGTCTGCACCATCGAGCCCGACTGCACGACCAGCTGGCGCAGCACGGTGCCGGTGCGGGGGTCGAGCACGGTGAGGGTGCCGTCGAGGCTGCCGACCACCACGTCGGCCACGCCGTCGCCGGTGACGTCGCCGATCGCCGGCGAGGACATCGGCGCGCCGATGGTCCCCTGGGTGTTCACGTCGCTGGTGCGGAGGTAGGCCGCCACCTGGGTGAACGGGTTCGGGCCGGTGGGCGGTGCCTCCTGGGCACCCGCCACCGCCCCGGGAAGGGCGATCGTGGTGGTGGCCACCAGCGCGACGAGCGCCCGCTTCCACCGAGGCGTGGTCGTGGTCATGTCTCTCCGGGGATCCGCCGAGGGGCCGCCATCCTACGATCGGGGCGCGGACAGCGGTGCGCGCAGGGCGCGGAGAATGTGCCGGTTCGCCGACGGTTCCCCGTGCCCGGCTTCCTGCTGAACCACCCCGGTGGGTGGGTAGGGGTGTGCCCACCCCACCGGCGAACGAAGGAGCCAACCATGACCGACCGCACCTACAAGCTGACGAACCTCATCGGCGAGTCGTCCCAGGGCATCGAGGCCGCCGTCGAGACCGCCCTCGCCACGTCGGCCGAGAAGGTCCACGGCCAGACCTGGGTCGAGGTGAAGGACATCCGGGCCAACGTCGGCGACGGCGGCACGATCGACCGCTGGCAGGTCGAGGTCGAGGTCGCCTTCGCCGTCGACAGCTGATCATCGACAGCTGAACCCGGGGTCCGGGGCGGTGCGCCGTCCCGGACCCGACCGGCTCAGGTCGACAGGATCGTGGCGGCGGCCACGCCGGGCGCGCCGTACACCTGGGCGAAGCCCACCTTCGGGTTGCCCGGCACCTGGCGCTCGCCGGCCTCGCCGCGCAGCTGGCGGACCAGCTCGTGCATCTGCCGCAGGCCCGACGCCCCGATCGGCTCGCCGTTGGCGATGAGGCCGCCATCGGTGTTCACCGGCATGGGGCCGTCGATCTCGGTGGCGCCGTCGGCGAGGAGCTTCTCCTGGTCGCCGTCCTTGCAGAAGCCGGTCTCGGCCATGTGGATGACCTCGGCGCCGGCGTCGGTGTCCTGGAGCTGGATGACGTCGACGTCCTCCGGACCGATGCCGGCGTTCTCGAACGCCGCCTTCGACGCGAAGACCGTCGGGGAGACGTCCTCCTCCACCGGGGCGAAGGTGGCGTGCACCTCGTAGGCGCCGTAGCGGGCGGTGCGGATCTCCGAGGAGCGCACGTAGACGGGCTTGTTCGAGGTGAACCGCTCGGCCAGGTCGGCCCGGCACATCACCACGGCCGCCGCGCCCTCGTCGGGGGCGCAGAACATGTAGTGCGTGAGGGGGTAGTTCAGCATCTGCGAGCTGAGGATGTCGTCCTCGGAGATGGGCGTGCGGCGGAAGGCGTTCTCGTTCTTGGAGCCGTTCCGGTAGTTCTTCGCCGCCACCTTGGCGAGCGTGCGGTGCGAGATGCCGTTCTGCTCGCAGTACCGGTTGGCCTTCATGCCGAAGAACTTGGTGGTGAGGAACTGGCCGTTCTCGCCGTACCAGTCGGGCAGGCCCATCATCGACGGCTTGTCGGTGAACGCGCCCCGGGGGTGCTTGTCCATGCCGACGGCGATGCCGATGTCGTAGGTGCCGAGGCGGATCGTGTCGGCGGTGAGCTTGATGGCGCTGGCCGCGGTGGCGCAGGCGTTGAACACCGAGGTGAACGGGATGCCGGTCTGGCCGATCAATCGGTTCACGGCGTCGGGACTGGCGATCGAGTGGGCGCCGGCGACGCCGAACTGGATGTCGGACCACTGCACGCCCGCGTCCTCGAGGGCGGCCAGGACGGCGTCCGCGCCCAGCTGCATGCACGGCTTGTCGCCGAAGCGCCCGAAGGGGTGCATGCCGACTCCGATGATGGCGACGTCGTTCACGACTCGTGTCCTTCCTGTCGTCTCTCGCTCAGCCGACGGGGGCGAACGCGAAGGTGTGGACCTCGTTGCCCTCGTCGTCGGTGTAGAAGGGGACGAAGGTGAGCTCCATCTCCATCCCGGTCTTCAGCTTCTCGGGGTCGGACTCGGTGAGCCGGCCCTCGACCTTGATGACGTCGCCGAGCTGCACCAGCCCGACGCCGATCGGCTCCCACGCATCGGCGGGTTCGGTGCCCTTGTAGCCGAACCCCGGGTAGAAGCCCTGCGTGGTCCACGCGTCGAGCGTGCCCCGGTTCGGCAGCAGCTCCTCGGTGATGTTCGGGCTGCTGCAGCGCGGGCACAGCTGCTGGAGGGGGAAGGCGATGGCGTCGCAGTCGCCGCAGCGACCTCCGATCAGCCGGGGATCGTCGCCGGGGAACGTGGAGATGCCTTGGGCGATGGCTCGCTGCACGACGTTGGTTCTAGCAGAGAAGAACGTTCTCGTGCAGCCCGAGCTCGAGGTCAGGTGCGGCGCCGGCCGACGGCGAGCGGACCCCGGCGACGGTGCACGGTGAGGTAGC
>DASUEE010000029.1:0-4163 GCA_036275235.1 Acidimicrobiales bacterium
GCCCGGAAGCGACGGGGGAACGACCGCACGGCCACGGCAGCGTCGTCGGGGCTGAGGTGAGAGGTCGCGGAGGAGGCCACGGGTAGAGTTTGCCCACATGTTCGACGGTCGCTTCCGCACCAGCGTCGAGAAGGGCCTGAAGCCCGTCGGCGCGAACCTGCGGCGCGCGGGCATCAAGGCCGATCACCTCACGGCCTTCGGCGTCCTCATGTCGGCCGCGGCGGCGGTGGCCATCGCAGGAGGTGCCCTGCGGGGCGGCCTGCTCCTGCTCGCCCTCACCGCCATCCCCGACGTCCTCGACGGCGCCGTCGCCAAGGCGTCGGGCACCGCGTCACCTCGCGGTGCGTTCTTCGACTCCGTGATGGACCGCGTCGCTGACGCCCTCCTCCTCGGCGGCGTCGCCTGGTACCTCGACAGCACCCAGGACGGCCGGATCGCCGTGCTCCCCATGGCCGTGCTCGGGGCGTCGATGCTGATCTCCTACGAGCGGGCGAAGGCCGAGTCGCTCGGCTTCGACGCCCGGGGCGGCCTCATGGAGCGCGCCGAGCGGCTGATCTTGCTCGGCTTCGCCCTGCTGTTCGACTCGCTGCTCGTCCCGGTGCTGTGGGTCATGCTCGTGCTGACGCTCGTCACCGCCGGCCAGCGCTTCGTGAAGGTCTGGGGTCAGGCCTCGGCCACCGTCCCGCAGGTGCCTCCGGTCGACCGTGACCGCCGGCGCCGCACGCTGCGCCGGGTCGACCGCGAGCAGCGGGCCGCCCGCCGACGGCGCCGCGCCCGGTCCTAGCCGGGATCACCGGTGGGGGGCTCCCGGCTGCTCCGCGCGTTCGAGGCCGCGTCGGCGGTGGCCGGCCACGTGCCGGCGCCCCTCCTCGGTCCCCTCGCCAAGCTCGGGGGCACGGGAGCGGCCGTGCCCGACGCCACCCGTCGGATGCTGGTGGCCCGCCACCTGCGCCGCGCCGACCCTTCGCTGTCCGGGCTGGCCCTGCGCCGGGCCGTCCAGCGCACGTTCGAGTCGTACGCGGCGTACTGGCTCGAAGCCTTCCGGCTCCCCACCGTCACCCCGGAGGAGCTCGACGCCGGCATGACGTACGAGGGCTACGAGCACCTCGAGCGCTCGCTGCACCGGGGGCAGGGGACCATCCTCGTGCTCCCGCACCTCGGCTGCTGGGAGTGGACCGGGTTCTGGTTCACCCGGGTCGTCGGCGTCCCGCTCACGGCGGTGGTCGAGCGGCTGGAGCCACCGGAGCTCTTCGAGTGGTTCACCGACTTCCGCACCGAGCTCGGCATGAACATCGTCCCCCTCGGGCCCGATGCCGGCCGGGAGGTCCTGAAGGCGCTGAAGCGCAACGACCTCGTCTGCCTCCTGAGCGACCGGGACATCGATGGCTCGGGCGTGGAGGTCGAGTTCTTCGGCGAGCGGACGACGCTGCCCGCCGGTCCGGCGACCCTCGCCCTGCGCAGCGGCGCCGACCTGCTGCCGGGCGCCATGTTCCAGCGACCCCACGGCGGCCACCACGGCGTGATCCGCACGCCGCTGGCGGTGGAGAAGCGCGACGGGCTGCGTCGCGACGTCGCCCGCATCACCCAGGACATCGCCCACGCCCTCGAGGAGCTGATCCGCATCGACCCCACGCAGTGGCACCTGATGCAGCCGAACTGGCCGAGCGACCACGAGGCCCTCGCACGGGCCGGGCGGGGGCAGGGGTGATGCGGATCGGCCTGCTGTGCCCGTACAGCGTGACCATCCCGGGCGGGGTGCAGGGGCAGGTCCTGGCGCTGGCCCGGGCGCTGCGGGCGAAGGGCCACGCCGCCCGTGTGCTGGCTCCGGCCGACGGCGTCCCGCCCGACCCCTTCGTCACGCCGCTCGGCGTCAGCGTCCCCACGGCGGCGAACGGTTCCGTGGCGCCGGTGGCGCCCGACCCGTCGGCGCAGCTGCGCACGATCCGCGCCATCGTCGACGAGGGGTTCGACGTGCTGCACCTCCACGAGCCGCTGGCGCCGGGCCCGACGATGACCGCGCTGCTCCTCAACCCGGTCCCGATGATCGGCACGTTCCACGCCGCCGGCGACTCCGCGTCCTACCGCTACGCCGCGCCGGTGCTGCGGTGGGGCCTGCGCCGGCTGCGCCACCGCGTCGCCGTGTCGCCCGACGCCCGCGACCTCGCCCAGCGGTACCTGGCCGGTGACTACGAGCTGCTGTTCAACGGCATCGAGGTCGAGCGCTACGCCGAGGGCCCCGTGGCCCCGACCACCGGGCCCACGATCCTGTTCTGCGGCCGCCACGAGCCCCGCAAGGGCTTGGCCGTCCTGCTCGAGGCGGTGCAGTCGCTGCCGGGCGACGTCACCGTGTGGATCGCCTCCGACGGTCCCGAGACCGAGCGCCTGAAGGCGCAGTACGCCGGAGACCGTCGCCTCCACTGGCTCGGCCGGATCAGCGAAGAGGACAAGACGGCCCGCCTGCGGGGCGCCGACGTGTTCTGCGCGCCGGCGCTGATGGGGGAGTCCTTCGGCGTGGTCCTGCTCGAGGCCATGGCCGCCGGCACCGCGGTGGTGGCCAGCGACCTCGACGGCTACCGCAACGTCGCCACGAACGGCGTCGACGCGCTGCTCGCGCCGGTGGGCGACGCCGCCGCCCTCGCCGCCGCGCTGGACCGTGCCCTGCGCGACCCGGTCTGCCAGGACGCGCTCGTCGGCGCGGGCCGTGCCCGCGCCGACGAGTTCGCGATGGACTCCCTGGCCGACCTCTACCTGGAGCGCTACGAGCGCATCAGCTCGCAGCGCTCCCGGCGAGGTCCTCAGCCGGCGCTGCGGCGCAGGAGCTGACGGCCGCCGAGGGCGACGACGGCGGCGCCCATGGCGAGCACCAGCACGAGGGTGTCGCTGCTGCCCGTGCGGGGCAGGGTCGGGCTGCCGGGGGTCTGGCCCGGGGCGCCCGGCGCACCCGGAGCGGCCGGCACGGCGCCGGCGGCGAACGCCGACTGCTGGCCGATCGAGGCGACCTGCAGGCTCAGCGGCTGGTCGAGGGCGGCGAGGCCCCCGAGGAGCGGCAGGCCGCCGGTGATGCCGGCCAGCGACTGGTTGAGGGCCAGGATCTCGGTGGCGCCCGAGGTGGGCACCGGCAGGCCGAGGCCGTCGAGGGTGTCGCCGAGCGACCCGGCGCCGCCGAGGCCGCCGAGGAGCGCCTCGAGCTCGGCGAGCACCGGCTGGACCTCGACGACGAGGCCGGTGAAGTCGGCGGAGGCGAGGACCTTGCCGGCCTCCTCGACCACCGAGGTCTCCTCCTGGAGCGTGCTCACCGACACCAGGTCGGTCAGCGACGGGGCGACCTGGCCGAGGATGCCGCCGATGGCGGTCTCGACCTGCCCGAGGAGGGCGTCGACCTGGGCCACGCCGGCACCGAGGTCGAGGGCGCCGAGGGTGGGCAGGGCGCCGACCTGGACGGAGCCGAGGGTGGCGGTGACGTCGGCGACCGAGCTGGCCACGTCGTCGGTGGCCTGGGTCAGGACCTCGACGTCGAGGCCGTCGACGCTCAGCAGCGAGGTGCCGCCGAGGAGGCCGAGCACCCCGTCGGCGCCGCTGAGCAGGTCGCGCAGCTGGTCGAGGATCGGGTCGAGCGTCGCCCGGACCGTCGTGAGCGTGCCCTCCAGCGTGGTGATCTGGCTGGTGAGGCTGGCGACGGTCGAGGTCACGTCGGTGCAGAGCTGGGTGACCGTCCCGCCGAGGCCGCCGAGCAGGCCGCCGAGCGGGGTGAGCACGGACGTGCACGTCTGGCCGCCACTGCCGGTGAGGCCGCTGACAGCGGTCTCCAGCTGGCCGATCTGGCCGGTGAGCGTGTCGACCTGCGCCACGAGGGGGGTCGCCTGGTCGAGGAGGCCGTCGACGATGTCGAGCACGCCGTCGACGCTCACGTCGGTGAGGTCGACGGGAAGCTGGTCGAGCAGGCCGAGCCCGTCGAGCACGCCGAGCAGGGTGTCGAGGGGAAGGTCCGTGAGCGGGATGCCGAGGCCGGCGAGCAGCGCCTCGAGGTCGAGGACCTCGAGGTCCTGGATCGTGACGCCCCGGCTGGCGGCGGAGTCGCTCACGAGCGCCTCGCTGCCGAGGTCGAGGTCGACGCCCTGCAGGCCGAGGATGCCGCCGAGCACGTCGAGGTCGGCGAGGGCGGC
>DASUEE010000030.1:0-2252 GCA_036275235.1 Acidimicrobiales bacterium
GCCCGGCCATCGAGGCGAGCAGCAGGCGCAGGCGGTCCTCGCCGAACTCCTCGCGGCCGCGACGGGCCTCGGTGACGCCGTCGGTGTAGAGGACGACGACGTCGCCCGGCCCGAGCGTGGTCCGGTCGCTGACGAAGTTGCCGCTGGGGAACACGCCGAGCAGCGGTCCCCTGCACGCGAGCTCCTCGACCTCGCCGCCGGCGCGCACGACCAGCGGCGGGGCGTGACCGCCGGAGCCGGCCGTCACGACCAGGGCGCCGTCGTCGCCGACGTGGAACCGCAGGGCGGCGGCGGTGGCGAAGCGGTGCTGGCCGCGGGGCCGGTCCTGCTCGTACTGCCGGGACAGGGCGTCGTTCAGGTCGGACAGGTTCCGCTCGATCGTCTTCGTCCGCACCGTCGTGGCCCGCAGCGTGTAGCGGGTGAGCGCGGTGAGGCGGGCGGCGCCGGCCCCCTTGCCGCAGATGTCGCCGACGACGGCGAACCACTCGTCGTCGCCGATCTGGAAGATGTCGAAGAAGTCGCCGCCGATCTCGGAGCCGTCACCGGCCGGGTGGAACCGGGCACCGATCGCGACGCCGTCCACCGAGGGGAGGTCCGGCGGCAGCAGGCTCTCCTGCAGGGTCCAGGCCAGCTCGGCGTAGCGCTCGGCCTCGGCGACCGCGGCGCGGCGCGCCACCTCGGCCGCCTCCATGGCCTCGATCCGCGCCGTCTCGTCGCGCAGGAGCACGAAGACCCCCAGCGCCCAGTGCTCGGGGTCGACCGGCGTGGCGCTCACGTCGAGGTGCTGGACCGTGCCCTGCGGGCCGAGACGGGTCAGGGTGGCCTCCACCCGGGTGCCGGTGGTGACGCAGCGCTCCACCAGGTCGGATGCCGCGCCATCCTCGGCGGCCAGCAGGGTGGCGACGTCGGCGCCGACCATCTGGCGGGCGGGCCAGCCGAGCGCCTCGCCGCACACCGGGTTGGCGGCGCGCACGGTGCCCGAGGGGTCGACGAGCAGGATGCCGAGGGGCGCGTGGTCGAAGAGCTGGCCCAGGTACACCGACAGGGTCTCGGGCGAGCCGCCCCGGAAGTCCTCGACCTGGGTCCGCACCCGGTCCATCGCCTGGCGGTGGGCGAGGCGCTGCACCGCCCGCTCGAGCTCGGCGCGCACCTCCTCGCCGTCGTCCGCCGCCAGGCAGCGGGTGTGGCGGCCGATGCCGGGCGTCGTGGCGAGGGCGGCGGTGAGCTCGGTGGCGTCGTCGGCGTCGTCGGCCACGAACACGACCGCGGCGTCCGGCGCCGCACGATGCACGGCCTGGGCCAGCTCCACGCCGGCGGACGCCGCAGCCAGCACGGCGGGGGTCACCGCGGGGTCGATGCGGTCGAGCTCGCGGTCGGTGCGGACGCAGGCCACGGGCACCCCCTCGGGCGCGAGCGTCGCCACCACCTCCTCGGCCAGGTCGACCGCCACGATCTCGGGCACGTCGGTCCTAGTCGGCCAGCAGGTGCTCGCCGAGCACGGCCCGGCCCGTCCAGAGCCGGAGCAGGTCGGTGGTGGGCGACATCACGTGGGCGGCGCGCGCGTCGCGCAGGCGCCGCCCGAGCGAGCCGTGGTCGCGGTAGCCGATGCCGCCGACGAGGGTCATGGCGCCGTTGACCACATCGGTGGCGCACTCGGCCACCTCGGCCTTGGCGGAGGCGAGGAACGGCAGCGCGTCGGGGTCACCCCGGTCGCCGAGCTGGGCGGCGTGGCGCACCAGCTGGCGGGTGCGCTCGAGCTTCGCCCACAGCTCGCCGACCCGGTGCTGGATCACCGGCTGCTCGGCGAGGCGGCTGCCGTCGTGGGCGTAGCGGCGCTGCGTGACGTGCAGGCGCATGTCCTCGAACGCGCCGGCGGCCACGCCGAGGTAGCTGCCGGCCATGGCCATCAGGAAGTACGGGGCGATGACGTTGAACACGTACCAGATCTGGTCGCCCTGGTCGCCGAGGAGCGCCTCGGCGGGGACGGGCACGTCGTGCAGCTCGACCGAGCGACTGCTGTTGCCCCGCATGCCCAGGCCCTCCCACGGCGGACCCCACGTGACGCCGGGGGAACCGGCGTCGACGACCACGCAGGAGAACTCGCCGAGCGGCGCGCCCGGGTCGGCCGCCACCGTGGACACGACGTAGGAGTCGGCGTGGCCGGCGTTGGTGACGAACGTCTTGCCGCCCGACACCGTGAACCCGGACCCGGTGCGGCGCAGCTCGGTGCGGGGCAGCCAGAAGTGGGCGCC
>DASUEE010000031.1:0-4875 GCA_036275235.1 Acidimicrobiales bacterium
GGCTCGCCGTCGTACCAGCCCCCGTAGCGCCGCCACACGTTGCGCACGAGGAACTGCGGGTGGTCGTAGACCGGGCGCAGGTACGGCTTCGTGGTGAGGTGCTCGGGAACCTCGACGCTGTGCAGCACCTCGTCGAGGGACTTGCCCTGGTTCATCAGCTCGAGTGTCTGGTCCTCGATGGCGTCGAGGAGCTCGGCGGTGTCGAGGAGCGCCGGCACGATGCGGTTGCGCCCGAAGATCGGCAGGCCGTGCCCGGCGAGCATGACCTCGGGCTCCAGCGCCGCCATGTCCCGCAGGGCCGCCGCCCAGTCGGAGAGGTAGCGCTGCACCTTCTGCGGGTTGCCGGCGTTCGGGACGGCCCAGATGAACAGGTCTCCCGGATGCAGGATCTTGCGCTCCGGGACCCAGGTCCAGGTGGCGTCGTCGGTCTCGCCGCGGGCGTGGCGCAGCTCGAAGGTGAGCTCGCCCCGCTCGAAGGTGAGGGTCTGCGCGTAGGTGACGTCGGGGTGGCGGAACTCGGTGGGGAACGGCACGCGGTCGACCCCGAAGCCGAACTGGCGGGTGTTGATCGCCGAGTTCCACCCGGTGGTCTTCACGTAGCGGTCGAAGTGCTCGGGCATCTCCTCGTGGGCGTAGACGACCGGCTGCTCCCAGCCCTCGGTGGCGGCCTCCTCCTCGAAGCGCTTGGTCCCGAAGACGTGGTCGACATGGTGGTGCGAATAGACGGCGGCGGCCAGGGGATCTCGCGCCCGCCACGCCCGGACCGAGTCGTAGACGTGGTCGACGTCGAACCACCCGCCGGTGTCGAGCATCACGAGCCCGTCGCCGGTGTCCAGGGCCGAGACCGATGCGATCGACTTCACGTAGAGCACGCCGTCGTCGAGCTCCTCGGCCCCCCGGTGGTTCACCGGCTGCACCGGGTGGTGCTCGTGGACGAGGTCGCCTTCGCCCTCCCAGTGCCGGTCGGCGAGCTCACGGATGCTGGTCACCGCCCGAGCATGGCACCGGTAGGTTCGCCCGCGCCGTGGAACCTGCACCTCCCAACGCGACGCCCTGGCCGGAGGACCACGAGCCCACGCCGTTCCAGCGCGCCGTCGTCGACGCAGTCCGCCGGCTGCGACCGGGTGACCTGGTCACCTACGGCGAGGTCGCGGAGGAGGTGGGCCGGCCGGCTGCCGGCCAGGCCGTCGCCAACGTGCTGCGCTGCGCGCCCGACCTGCCGTGGTGGCGCGTGCTGCCGGCCGACGGTCGCCTCTACCGGACCCACCTGCCCGTGCAGCGGCCGCTGCTCGAGGCAGAGGGCCACGCCGTCGACGAGCACCGACGCGTGCACCCTCAGGCGAGCGCGGCGGACTCCTCGAAGCGTCCGAGCCCGTAGTCGCCCTTGATCGTGGTGCGGTGCATCACCCGCTCGTGCTCGGGCGCCATGCCCGACACGCGGTGCAGGACGCGCCAGTTGTCCCAGATCACCATGTCGGTGGGCGACCACTGGTGGAAGTAGCTGAGGCCCTCGGCCTTCTCCACGATCTCCTCGGCGACCGCGTGCAGCAGCGCCTCGCCCTCCGCGTCTTCGTGCCCGGCGATGCCCTTGGCCATCCACGGCGACACGTGCAGGACCTTCTCGCCCGTCTCGCGCGTCCACACGGCGGGGTGGACGGCGCGCGGGCGCCCGGCGTACTCCTCCATGACCGCTTGGGCGCCGGCGCTCGCCTGGACCTCCCGGAAGCCGTGCGGTCGCCCGTACTCGAGGTTCTCGAGCACCACGTCCATGGCGTAGAGGACGTCGAGGCCCTCGATGCGGTCGCGCAGCTCGGGCGAGATCGCCTCGTACAGCGCGATGCCGTCGACGAACCCGGTGAGCCCGCCCTCGGGCGCAGGCACCACGGACCGCAGCACGCCCGCTCGGTTGAGCTCGTCGTTGTAGCAGTGGTCGAAGTGCCACGGCAGCCACGACGCCAGCCGCTGACCGTCGAGCTCGACCGCGCCGGCGGCGTCGGGGTCGTGCCGGATCTCGATGACGCCCAGCAGGCCCTCGACCCGGGGCGTCGCCGCGCTCGGGTGGTCCTTGAGCGGTCCGAACACCTCGCTCAGCGCCACCTGCATGGCGGCGCTCGGCTCGACGTCCTGGAAGACGAGGAGCCCACGCTCCCAGAACAGCTCGTTCAGCCGCTGGCGCACGCCCTCGTCGGCGAGGTCGTCGCGGGTCGCCCCGCGGACGCGCGACCCGAACGGGAGATCGGGGCGGATGGGTTCGACGTGCAGGTCGGTCATGGTTTCGTCTCCTCGTCGTCAGATCGTCCGGTCGGCCCACTCGACCAGCTGGGGCACGAGCAGCGGCCAGCGCACGAACAGCGAGCCGGTCTGCTCCACCTCGGCGCCCCGCTCGTTCCACTCGTCGTCGCCCCACGGCGGCTCGACGAGCTCGGCGTTCGGCAGGTTCGCGGCCAGCGACTCCGAGGTCTCGCGGGTGTGGTACATGTCCGTCGTCCCGCTGCGGAACACGAGGATGGGCACCTCGAGGCGGGCGACGTCGGCGTCGTCGAGGCCGGGCACCAGCGAGTCGTCGCAGGGGCAGTACGCCAGCATCCAGCGGGACATGACGTCGAGGAACTCCTGGCGGTCCATCGAGAGGAACCGCTCTCGGTTGCCGGGGTTCCGCTCGAGCACCTCGGCCCACTGGTCGAGCTGCACGACGGCCTCCATGCCTCCGTGCCACGCGGCCTCGAACGACGGGGCGCAGTAGAAGCTCGCGAGCGCGAGCAGGCCCGGCACGCCACCGCTGACCCACCACATCGCCAGCCCAGCGGTGACGTCGGGGTTCCGGGCCGCGGCGAGCAGCGACACGCGAGCGCCGCCGGACCCGCCCGCGATCACCGTCGGGCCGAGGTCGAGGTGACGCAGCAGCGCGCCCAGGGCGTCGGCCTGCACCTCGGACTCGGAGCGCCCGGCGAAGGCCACCGAGGACGCGCCGCAGTTCGGTCGATCCCACGTGACGACGCGGCGGCCCTGGTCGGCCAGCGCACGGGCCATCTCCGGGAGCCCGCCCACCTCCTTGGTGAACCGACCACCAGGCGTCAGCACCCACGGCTGGCCCTCGCCGACCACCTCGTACGCCAGCTCGAACCCGTCAACCTCGACCGTCGGCAAACCCGACCTCCCCGTCGTCGTCCCCTGGTCGCGCCACCGTAGGCGGCCCGGGCCGTCCGCGTTGACCGAAGTGTCAGATGCGGGCACCCACCGCTGACCTCGGACCCTTGCCGGGCGGCGCCGTCCGGCGTCCAATGGCGGTGCATGTTCACCGACCGTCGGGACGCCGGGCGACGGCTGGCCGGGGCGCTGGGCCACCTCGCCGGCCAGGACGTGGTCGTCCTCGGGCTCCCGCGCGGGGGCGTGCCGGTGGCCGCCGAGGTCGCCCGCGCGCTCGGGGCGCCGCTCGACGTCATCGTGGTGCGCAAGCTCGGCGTCCCCCAGCAGCCCGAGCTGGCGATGGGGGCGATCGGTGAGGACGGCGTGCGCGTGCTCGACGAGCAGACGGTGCGGCTCGCTCGCGTGTCGGCGGCGGCGCTCGCCGACGTCGAGGCCCGGGCTCGCGAAGAGCTCGAGCGGCGCGTGGCGCGCTTCCGGGGCGACCATCCTCCGCAGGCGATCGCCGGCCGGGTGGTGGTGATCGTCGACGACGGCATCGCCACGGGGTCCACGGCACGCGCGGCCTGCCACGTCGCGCGCGCCCACGGTGCGGCTCGGGTCGTCCTCGCCGTCCCGGTCGCTCCCGTGGGGTGGGAGACCCGGCTCGCGGGCGCCGCCGACGAGCTGGTGTGCCTCGCCACGCCGTCCCCCTTCGTCGCCGTGGGCCAGTTCTACGCCGACTTCACCCAGGTCGACGGCCGCGAGGTGGTCGACATCCTGAAGGCCCACGCGCCCAGCTGAGACGCGAGCCGCGCCACCGGTGACGGTGCGCGATCGGGACTTCTGACCGTGGTCGCCCGGTCCGCGCCGGCGGAAGATGGTCGATGATGACCACACCGCTCCGGTCGCCCTCGCCCGACGAGACGAGCCAGGTGACCGTGGTCGTCGAGATCCCGCGCGGCGGGCGCGCCAAGTTCGAGCTCGACCCCGCCACGGGCACCATCTGGCTCGACCGGGTGCTGTGGACGTCGACGCGCTACCCGGCGGAGTACGGCTACGTCGACGGCACGGCGAGCGGCGACGGCGATCCGCTCGACGCCGTCGTGCTGGCGGAGGAGGCCACCGTGCCCGGCTGCCACATCCGGGCCCGGCCGGTGGGGCTGCTGCGGATGTCCGACGAGCACGGCCCCGACCCCAAGATCCTGTGCGTGGCCCTGGGTGACCCCACGCTCGGCACCCTCCGCGAGGTCACCGAGGTGCCGGCCCACCTGCTCGAGGAGATCGAGCACTTCTTCCGGGTCTACAAGGAGCTCGAGCCCAGGGCCGCCGTGGAGGTCGAGGGTTGGTCGGGAGCGGCCGAGGCGCGGGCCCTGATCGAGCGATGCCGAGACCGGACCACCGACACGAAGGGAACATCCATGCACCTCGAACTGAGCGACGAACAGGAGGGCCTGCTGCGCCAGCTGCTCGACGAGGCCTACCGGGATCTCCGGTACGAGATCGCCGACACGGACAACAGCGAGTTCAAGACGCAGCTGCGGACGCGCGAGGCGCGGATCGCCGAGCTGCTCGACAAGGTGGGCGGCCCGCTCGCCCGCACCTGAGAGGAGGAGCGATGCACTCGCATCCCGTGTGGAGGCTCGAGATCACCTTCACCGAAGACGACCAGACCACGCGTGCCGACGCCGTCCTCGACGTCGCCGGCCACCACCACCACGGGTGGGGCCGGTCCCGTCGCGACCCGGGCGA
>DASUEE010000032.1:0-8431 GCA_036275235.1 Acidimicrobiales bacterium
AGGGTGGTGTGCGTGAGGCTCAGCTGCCATGCCACCACCCCGCGCTCGACGGCGAGGAGCTCGGCTGCCCCGACCACCACGAGGGACGGGCGGCCGCCGTCATCGCGCTGCACCTCGACGTCGTGGAAGCCGAAGGCACCCAAGCCGACTCCGAGCGCCTTCATGACCGCCTCCTTGGCGGCGAAGCGGGCGGCGTAGCGCTCGATGGGGTCGTTGGCGGATTCCGCGTAGGCGCGCTCCCCCGGCGTGAACATGCGCTCGCGCATCGACGGCGTCCGCTGCAGCGACGTGCGGAAGCGGTCGACGTCGACGAGGTCGATCCCGACGCCGACGATGCCGGGCACGGCCGGGCTCAGGTGCGCCAACGGTCGGCCAGCACGCTGACGGGCAGCGTGAGCAGGTCGGCCACCAGCACCTCGGCGAGGAGGTCGTCGCGGAAGGTGGGCTCGGTCTCGGTGACCGCGTCGCGCAGGGCGGCGAGGCGCCGGCGGTACCCGGCCAGCACGCCACGGGCCGACGCGACCGACAGGTGCTCGGCGAAGCGCACGTGCAGCAGGGTGATGCCGGTGGTGGCGCCGTCCTTCACCTCAGGGACGATCACGATGGTGCGGCCGTCGCTGCGACCCCGACCGATGAGCAGCTCCTGGTCGGCGGCGACCTGGTGCTTCGTGCCCCGCAGCACCGGGTTGTGCTCGGTGCGCAGCGGCAGGTCGAGGGAGATCCCTCCGCGGTCGACCACGGTGATGGTGGCCTCGCCGCCGGCGCTGGCGGCGTCGACCGTGCCCTCGATGCGGTAGCGGGTGTAGCCCACGACCTCCTCCACGGCCGGCGACACGTCGGCGAGGGTGCGCAGGTTCTTGTAGGTGAGGCGGTCGCGGGGCGCGCCGGCGGCCAGCACCTCTCGGACCAGCGGCACCTCGAGCAGCGACTCGTCGGTGCGGGAGATGCCCACCGTGACCGTCTTGGCCTGGTGCTTGATGGCGTCGACGGGGCGGGTGAGCTCGTCGATGGCGCGGGTGAGCGCGGTGGTGAGGTCCTCGACGAGCACGGACGGCGTGCCGACCTTGCCGTGGTCGAGCTGGTAGGCGTCGAGGGGCACCGCGCCGCTGGCGTAGCGCAGCAGGTTCGCCACGCGGACCGCGGTGGAGGCCTCGAGGTGGCCGTCGTAGCGGGCGGCGCGGAGGTGGTCGAAGAACTGCTGGATCGGCGCGCCGGCGGTGCTGCGCAGCGCACGGAGCACGCGCTCGCCGTCGGTGACGCCGGCCTCGAGCGCGGTCTCGATGGAGGCACGCACCTCCTTCAGCGGCAGCGCCTGGGCGTCGATGGCGAGGGCCGCCTCGTACCCGAAGAGGTGACCCACCACCGTGGCCAGCACGAAGGCCAGCTGCTCGTGGGTCTCGGGGACGGTGAGCACGGCGAGGGCGCTGGCGAAGCGCCCCTCGCCCTCGGTGGCGATCACGATCGGCGCCGCCTTGTGCGCCCGGTAGATCGCCACCTCCTTGGCGACGTCGTCGACGTTGGAGCCGTTGAGCCCGGCCGCGCACACGAGGATCAGCGGCTCCGAGGACAGGTCGATGTGCTTCTTGTCCTCGGTGGCATCGCAGGCGATCGACTTGTAGCAGAGCTCCGACAGCTTGATCCGCAGCTCCTCGGCGGCGATGCGGTTCGTGCCGTTGCCCACCATCGCCCAGTAGCGGCGGGGCGGGCACCACTGGTGGGCGGCCTCGGCGATGGCCGGCCGGGTCTCCAGGGTGCGGCGCATGGCCTCGGGCAGGTCGCGCAGGGCCCGCAGCAGCGCCTGGTCCGGCGCCTCCCCCCACTGCTCGGCGATGGCCAGGGCGAGGAGCGTGCCGGCAGCGATCTGCGCGTAGAACGCCTTGGTCGACGGGACGGCCATCTCCACGTCCCGACCGTCGGACGTGTAGAGCACCCCGTCGGCACGGTCGGTGAGGTCGGATCCCCGCCGGTTCACGATGGCGACCACGGAGGCGCCCCGGGAGCGCACGAGGTCGACGGTGCGGTTGGTGTCGGTGGTGGTGCCGGACTGGCTGACGGCGACCACCAACGTGTCGGACATGTCGGGGCGGAGGCGGAAGCCGGAGAGCTCGGTGGCGTGCACGGCCTCGACCTGGATGCCGTGGCGGTCGGCGGCCGCCTCGAGGGCGGCGACGAAGCCCTGGCCGGCGATCGCCGCCGTGCCCTGGCCGATGGCGAGGATGCGGCGGATGGAGCCGTCGGAGAGGCGCTGCCGGACGTCGGCGGGCAGGGAGTCTTCGGGGAGCACCACCTGCAGGGCGCCGTCGCGCTCGACGAGACGGCCGCGCAGCGTCTTGTGGAAGCTCGTCGGCGACTCGGTGACCTCCTTGAGCAGGAAGTGCGGGAAGTCGCCACGGTCGATGTCGCGGGTGGTGATGGCGGCGGTGACGACGTCGGCCTCGGTCACCGGTAGCTCGGTGCCGTCGTACGCGATGCGCCGGATGCCCTCGAGGCTGCCGGCGAGCTCGCCGTCGAGCAGCAGGATCTGACCCCGGCTGGCGTTCGGGTTGTCGGGGTTCGCCGGCGTCTCGCCGTCCATGCGCACGTACCGGCTGGTCTCCTCCACCAGCCCGTAGGGCTCGGACGCCACGACGTAGGCGTCGCCGGCGAGGCCGACGTAGAGCGCCTGGCCCGAGCCGCGCAGCGCGAGGGCCAGGCCGTTGGGCTGCTCGGCGATGGTGGCAGCGATCGCCACCGACCCCTCGAACGACGCGACGGTGGCCCGGAACGCCTCGAGGTGGTCGTCGCCCGCGGTGATGCGCCGCGACACCAGCGTGGGGATCACCTTGGCGTCGGTGGTGACCTCGGCCGGGATGCTGAGCCCGTTCGTCGCCTTCAGGTCGGCGAAGTTGTCGACGTCGCCGTTGAGGGCGGCGGCGACGAAGGGGCCTGGCTCCCCGCCGGATTCGAGGGAGTCGAGCGGGTGGGCGTTGGCCTCGGAGATGATGCCGACGCTGGCCCAGCGGGTGTGGCCGAGCACCACGGCCTTCGCCTCGGGCGCGCTGAGCGCCAGGTGCAACAGCTCGTCGGCGACGACGTCGGCGCGGATCGCCGCCGTGTTGTCGCCCAGCTCGCCGATCTCGGCGGCCGCCTTGTACGCGAACGCGAGCTGGTTCGTGCCGTCGGCCATGGGCACGACCCGCACGGCGCCCGAGCGCAGGAGCGGGTCGTCGGCGCGGCCGGCGAGGAGCCCGGCGACGGCGGGGTCGTCCGGGTCGAGGCCGTGGTCGCGGACGAGCACCATGATCCCGGCCGAGTCGCGGCCCCGGACCTCCAGGCGGTCGATGGCCGAGAGCGACTGCTCGATCTGCGTGCACGCCTCCACGGCGGACCAGCCGGTGTCGCGCCCGACCAGGCCGGCGACGCCGTCGGCGGTGCGGAGGCGGTCTCGCCCGATCGCCCAGGCGGCGTCCTTGCACCGGACGGCGGCGGCGTTGCGCGCCTCGGTGCGGTCGTCGACGACGAGCCGGTCGAGTGCGGCGTCGAGGTCGGCGATCGCGCGGGACAGCGTCTCGGCGAGCCCGCGGATGCGGGTGGCCGCGGCCTGGTCGGTGAGCAGCAGGCGCACGCCGCGAGGTCCGTGCAGGTCGGCCGCCACCTGCTCGAGGTGGGCGGCGGCGGACTCGAGCGCGCCGACGTCCGGCCCGGACGCCGGATCGGCGTCGACCGCATCGCGCAGCGTCCGCACCCCCTGCTCGAGGGCGGCGAGGGTGGGCGCCGCCGGCAGGTCGGTCCGCTCGACGGGCTGCCGGAGGACGGCGATGATTCCGCACATGGTCCGACCAGTCTGCCAGGGACCCGGTCGACGACCCTCCGCCCCGCTTCTGGCAGCCCGGGCGGAACGCCTACCCCGTGGCCCGGTACGTGACGCCCTGGCCGCTGTCGGTCGTGAGGGTCAGGCGGTCGGCCTCGATCGACCAGGTCACCGTGCCTGACAGCACCTCCCGGTACCGCTCGACGTAGTCCTCACCGCCCTCGCAGGCCTGCAGGGTCGACACCGGATCGCCCTCGAAGGTGATCCGGTCGCCGGCCACCCGGTGGCGGATGCCTTCCGGGTCGTCGGTGTCGGAGTACCCGATCGAGTTGCACCCGTCCGACCCGGTGACCCATCCGTCCTCCCGCAGGACCAGGGTGCCGGGCGCCGCCGGCGGCGCCATCGACATCGCCGTGTCGACGTCGAGGAACCCGTCGACCTCCCACGTGGTGCCCACGAGCTCCCGGTCCGGGTCGGCGACCTCGCGGTCGCGGAAGGTGACGACCGTCGACCCGCGGGTGATCGTGAGGTCGTCGCCGGCGACGGCGAGCGTGGGGCGACCGCCGAGCAGGTCGGCGAACCACCCGTCCTGCGCGTGCCGCCTCGGGTCGCAACCCATGTCGGTGGTGAAGAGCTCGTCGACCACCAGGACGTCGCCGTCCAGGCGGTACCGACCGCCGAGCTGGTTGCAGCCGAGCGACGCGCCGACCTGCCCGTCCGAGAAGGTGAGCCGGATGCGGGAGCCGGGAACGAGCTCCCGGGGACGACCGTCCTCGGTGACGTCGATCGACAGGTACTCCGCGGCGAGGGCGGGTCCCTCCGGCGCATCACCGGTCGAGACGTCGTCGTCGTCACCACAGCCGGCGGCGAGCGCCAGGACCAGCAGGACGAGCAGGAGCTTCACCCCCGTCGGACGTCTGCGCACGGCCGGAGGTTCCCGGTCAGTCGTCGGCGAGCCGGCGGACGGCGTCGGCGAGGGCGTCGGCCTCGGCCTGCGCCCGCGCCTCGGTGGGCGCCTCGACCATCACCCGGATGAGCGGTTCCGTGCCCGACGCGCGGACCAGCACCCGACCCTCGTCGCCGAGCCGGGACTCGGCCTCGCCGACCTCGGGGGCGAGGCGCTCCACCAGGTCGGGGTCGCGCTGGGCGAGGCGGACGTTCACCAGGACCTGGGGCAGCGAGGTCATGGCGTCGGCGGCGAGCTCGCCGAGCGGCCGGCCCGAGCGGACCACCACGTCGAGGAGGCTGAGGGCGGTGAGCAGGCCATCGCCGGTGGTGGCGAGGTCGGCTTGGATCACGTGGCCCGACTGCTCGCCCCCGAGCACGGCGCCCGTGCGCTGGAGCGCCTCCAGCACGTACCGGTCCCCCA
Source organism: Acidimicrobiales bacterium (assembly GCA_036275235.1). GTDB lineage: Bacteria > Actinomycetota > Acidimicrobiia > Acidimicrobiales > Salinilacustritrichaceae > Salinilacustrithrix. The sequence goes on from DASUEE010000032.1 coordinate 5,160, forward strand.
CCTGGGTGTCGAGGACGCGGATGCCCCGCCGGGCCATCCCCTGGCGGAACCCGAGGTTCGACATCACCGTGGCCACCACCGTGTCGTGGACGAGCGCGCCCCGGGCCTGGCGGTCGATGGCGAGCACGGCGAGCACGTGGTCGCCGTCGACGAGCGTGCCGTCGGCGGCGATGGCGAGGAGGCGGTCGGCATCGCCGTCGAGCGCGAGCCCGACGTCGGCGCCGCGGTCCCGCACCGCCTGCTGGAGCGCCTCGGGCGCGGTGGAGCCGGCGTCGTCGTTGATGTTGACCCCGTCGGGCTCGGCGTGGACGACGTCGACCTCGACCCCGCACGAGCGCAGCACCGCCGGCGCCAGCGCCGACGCGGCGCCGTGGGCGCAGTCGAGCACCACGCGCAGCCCGTCGAGCATCCGGTGCCCGATGGCGGCGTGGAGCGAGTCGACGTAGCGGCCGACGGCGCCGCCGGCGTCGACCACCACCGCACCGACCCCGGCCCCGGTCGGGCGTTCGCCGCCCCCGCTGCCGAGCAGGTGGGCGAGCTCCGCCTCGAGCTCGGACTCGGTCTCGTCGGCCAGCTTGCGGCCTCCGGCCGCGAACAGCTTGATGCCGTTGTCGGGGAAGGGGTTGTGCGAGGCCGAGATCATCGCCCCGGGCACGCCCCGATCCGCGGCGGCGTGGGCGACGGCGGGCGTGGGCACCACGCCGAGCAGCACCACCTCGACGCCCTCGGAGGCGAAGCCGGCGGCCAGCGCCGCCTCCAGCATCGGCCCCGAGCGGCGGGTGTCGCGGCCGACCACGACGGCGTCGCCGCCGAGCACGCGCGCCGAAGCTCGCCCCAGCGCGAGGGCGAGCTCCGGTGTCAGGTCCCCGTTGGCGACCCCGCGGACGCCGTCGGTGCCGAAGGACAGCAACGGCTGCGGCGGATCAGCGCTTCGAGTACTGAGGAGCCTTGCGGGCCTTCTTGAGGCCGTACTTCTTGGACTCCTTCTTCCGCGGATCGCGGCGCAGGAGGCCCTCGCCCTTCAGCTCGCTGCGACGCTCGGGGTCGAGCTCGGCGAGCGCCCGGGCGAGGCCCAGGCTCATCGCGCCGGCCTGCCCGGAGGTGCCACCGCCGATGATGCTGGCCTGGACGTCGTAGTGCTCCTCGGCCTCGGCAACCGCGAGGGGGGCGAGCGCCAGGCTCTGGAGGGCGTCGGTCGGGAAGTAGGCCTTCACGTCCTTGCCGTTGATCGTGACCGTGCCGGTGCCCGGGCGCAGCATGACGCGGGCGATGGCGCGCTTTCGGCGGCCGGTGGCCTGGACGAGGGGCTTGGTGCTCACGTTCGTGTCCTTCAGCTCACGCGGGCGCGGGCCCGGGCGTCGATCTCGAGTGTCTTGGGCTGCTGGGCCTGGTGCGGGTGCTCCGGGCCGGCGTACACCTTCAGCTTGGTGAGCATCTGGGCGCCCAGGCGGTTCTTGGGGAGCATGCCCTTGATGGTGCGGCGCACGGCCTCGGCCGGCTTGCGATCGAGGGCGTCGCGGTAGCTCATCGACTTGATGCCGCCCGGGAAGCCCGAGTGGCGCCAGATCGTCTTCTTCTCCGCCTTGTCCGAGGTCAGGACGACCTTGTCGGCGTTCACCACGATGACGTGGTCGCCGCAGTCGAGGTGCGGGGCGAACATCGGCTTGTGCTTGCCGCGCAGCACCCGGGCGACCTCGGTGGCGAGACGGCCCAGGACCATGCCCTCGGCGTCGATGACCCACCACTCACGGGTGATCTCGCTGGCTTTCGGGGAGTACGTGCGCACGGTGCGACCTGGTTCTCTCGCTTGCAGACTGCGGGTGGAGGCGGGTGCCGGGGCGCGGAGGGCCCCAGGCACGAAGGACAACTCTACGGTCGGGTCCCGATCGGCGGCAACCCGAGCGACCTCGCCCGGCACGGGACCACGTAGCGTGCCCCACGATGTCCGAACGACCCCGCCTGACGGCGTATTCGCACGGCGCCGGCTGAGCGTGCAAGCTCGCCCCCGGCGAGCTGGCGCACGTCGTGCGCCGATTGGCACCTCCCGGTGATCCGAACCTCCTGGTCGGGGCGCTGAGCGGCGACGATGCCGCCGTCTGGCGCCTCTCGGACGAGCGCGCCCTGGTGGTCACCGCCGACTTCATCACGCCGGTGGTCGACGACGCCCGGACCTGGGGGCGCGTCGCGGCCGCCAACGCCGTCTCCGACGTCTATGCCATGGGCGGCACGCCGCTGCTGGCGCTGAACCTGGTCGGTTGGAACGTCGACGAGCTGCCCACGGACCTGCTCGGCGACGTCCTCCAGGGCGGTCTCGACGTCGCTGTCGAGGCGGGGTTCGTCGTGGCCGGGGGGCACACGGTCGACGACCCGGAGCCGAAGTACGGGATGGCTGTGGTCGGCGAGGTCCACCCCGACCACGTGCTCACCAACGCCGGCCTGCGCGACGGCCAGGTCCTGGTGCTCACCAAGCCGCTCGGCATCGGCATCGCCACCACCGCCATCAAGCGCGGGGTCGCCCCCGATGCGCTGGCCGAGGCCGCCGTCACGTCGATGACCCGTCTGAACGACGCCGCGCGCGACGCCGCCCTCGCGGCCGGCGGCACCGCCTGCACGGACATCACCGGCTTCGGGCTCCTCGGCCACCTCCACCGGATGGCCGTCGAGTCCGGCGTGGGCGTCGAGCTCGACGTCGACGCCGTCCCGGTGCTCGACGGCGTTCGGGAGCTGCTCGCCGACGGGGTCGTCCCCGGCGGCTCCGAGCGCAACCTCGACCACGTCCGCCCCGCCCTCGACCTCGGGTCCCACGACGACGCCACCGCCCTGCTGCTCGCCGACGCCCAGACCAGCGGCGGTCTCCTCTTCGGTGCCGCCGGCGAGGCGGAGGCCGCCGGAGCCGTGCGCGCCCTCGAGGCCAGCGGCCACACCGCGGCCGTGGTCGGCGTGGCCACCGCCGACGACCCCGGCCGCATCACCCTCCGCTGAACAGTTCTGGTCCGCCGAACGGTCATCTGACGTCCCGTTCTCCTGACCAGAACGATCAGTAGCTGACCTGCCAGAGGGTGAGGCCGTGCGGGGGCGCCACCGGGCCCGCGTAGCGGCGATCCCGGGCCGCGAGGATGGCCCGGACGTCTCCGGCGGGGATGCGGCGCAGGCCGACCTCGACCAGCGTCCCGACGATCGAGCGCACCATCTGGTGGCAGAACGACGACGCCTCGATCCAGAAGCGCAGCGTGCGCTCGTCGACCACCTCCCAGCGGGCCTCCCGGACGTCG
>DASUEE010000033.1:0-2665 GCA_036275235.1 Acidimicrobiales bacterium
GCAACTTCGTCAGCGACCGGACCACGCTCGGGCCGGGCGACGTCGTCGTCCTCTACACCGACGGCGTCACCGAGGCCCGTCGCGGCCGCGAGGAGTTCGGCGAGGACCGCCTGCGCCTGCTGCTCGCCTCGATGGCCGGGCGCAGCGCCGACGAGATCGCCGGCGCCGTCGAGGAGGACGCGCTGCGCTTCCAGTCGGGCTCGGCCCGCGACGACATCGCCGTGCTGGCGCTGGCGCCGGTGCCCGGCTGAGCCGCGAGCTCAGTCGGCGGCGCCGAGGCGCTCCTCGAGGCGGCGGCGGTACGCGTCCCCCTCGATCTCCAGGCAGCGCCGGCGGCCGGCGTTCGCCATCGCCACGAGCAGCTCGTTCGGCGTGATCGGCTTGATCAGGTAGCCGTAGGCGCCGCTGCGCAGCGCCAGGTCGGCGATCGCCGGGTCGTCGACGCCGGTGACCATCACCACCGCCAGGTGGGGGTGCTGGGCGAGGGCGTGGTCGGCCAACTCGAGGCCGCTCTCGCCCGGCATCAGCACGTCGACCAGCGCCACCGCGAACTCCCGCTCGTCGAGGTGCTTGCGCGCTTCCGCGGCGTTCGAGGCCGTGGTGCACTCGTAGCCCTCGGGCGTGAGCACGTCGGCGAGGAACCAGGCGAAGCGGTCGTCGTCGTCGACGATCAGCACCGAGCTGGTGTCCCCGAACAGGGGAGGCATCGCCCCGGGCCGGAACGGGAGATCGCGGCGTGGCCGGTTCGTCACGATCCGGATGGTATGCCCCGATCGACCCGGGGCGGCGGGGTCACGTGCGGACGAGCTTCCAGACCTGCTCCGCGGGGAACCGGTGCGCCCACTCGCCCGGCGTGGCGTACCGGTCGGCGGCGTCGGCCGGCGCCTGCAGCTCGAGGTACTCGTCGACCTCGAAGCCCGCGCGCCGGAACAGGCGCAGCCACTCCGAGACGGCGAGGTTGAACTCGACGCCGCCCGGGTCGACCTCGCAGTCGCGCCAGTCGAGGCGGTGCAGGCCGAAGTAGTCGCGGTGCAGGGCGAAGTCGGTGGGGGAGCCGTCGGGCGGGACGCACACCATGGCCAGCGGGTGGTTGCCGAGGAAGTGGAGCCGGCCGCCCGGCCGCAGGAGCCGGGCCGCTTCCGGGATCCAGACGTACGGGTCGCACCAGATCGCCGCGCCGTACTCGCTGACGGCGAAGTCGAAGGAGCCGTCGGGCTCGTCGACCGCCTCCGCGCTGCCCTCGCGCAGGTCGAGGTCGAGGCCGTGCTCGCCGGCCAACCGGCGGGCGGTGGCGAGCTGGGCAGGGGAGATGTCGATGCCGACCGCCGTGGCGCCCCGGCGGGCCATCCACGCCGACACGTACCCGGTGCCGCAGCCGAGCTCGATGGCCCGCATGCCGGCCATGTCCTCGGGCAGCATCCGGACCTCGTCCTCGGGCAGCTGCCAGTTGCCCCACGCCGGCTCGCCCGCCCACGCGATCTCGCCGCCCTCGACCCACTCGTCGGCCATCGCGTCCCAGTAGCGCCGGTTCTCGCGTACGTGGTCAGGCAGCTCGGTCACGGCCGGACGGTATTCGGAACGACCAGGGGGGTGTTCGCGCGTGCTCGGCGACGCAGCGTTGACAACCGTTGATAACCCCCGTCATCGTGGAGGCGTGAGTCGGAACACCATGAGCTTCGCCCTGCCGGAGGAGATGCGGGAGTACGTCGACGATCGAGTCCGTACCGGACAGTTCGGCAACACGAGCGAGTACCTGCGAACCCTGATTCGTCGGGACCAGGAGGAGCAGGCGGCGTCAGAGCTTCGCCGGCTCATCGCAGAAGGTCTCGCTTCGGGCGAACCCCGCCGCCTGACCAGGACCCGGGCCGCCTCGCTGCGAGAGCGCGCGCTCGGTACCGACGCGTGAAGGAGCTCCGCCTCCGCCCTCGGGCCGAGGCGGATCTCATCGACCGGACCCAGTACCACGTCGCGGAGGGCGGGCGCACACGGGGAGAGCGCTTCTTCGACCAGGCAATCGCAGTGCTCGACGCGGTCAGCGAGATGCCCGGCATCGGCTCACCCGGGGTCGGAGAGCTGGCCGAGGTTCCCGGACTCCGGCGCGTGTCGGTCGAAGGCTTCGCGTGCGGTTGGTACTACCTCGAGCGCGAGACCTTCATCGAGGTCATCCGATTGCTCGCCGACCGCCAGGATCTCATCCGGTTGCTCACCGACTGATGGGTGCCCCCGGCAGGACTCGAACCTGCGCACACGGCTCCGGAGGCCGATGCTCTATCCGCTGAGCTACGGGGGCGTTGGGGCGGCCATCCTGGCAGGCGACCGGCGTCGGCGGCCACCTCACGGCCCGCTCGACCGCCGGCAGGTCTGACGCAGAGCGTGGCTGCGGTGGCCCGAGCGGTGACCGCGGATCGCCGGTTCCTTCGCATCGTGGGGACCGCACTCCCGAGGGTGCCCGAATCGGCGAAGTCGTCGTCCCTTTCGCGAATGATGTGCATGTCACGGGAGGAGAGACCCCCAGACGAGCCGAACGGCCCATTACGCGGGTTCAAGGGTCGTGGAAACGTGCCACCCAGCGTGGCGACCGTGGGAGCGGTGTCACGGGCGGAGAGCGAGCAGCCCCCGGGCTGCAGGCGGGCCGAGTGATCGGCGCAGAGAGGGAACCAGTGGG
>DASUEE010000034.1:0-9111 GCA_036275235.1 Acidimicrobiales bacterium
CGCAACACGTGCGGCCTCCGAACAGAATCGAATGAGCATTTGCCTACAGGTACCGTGAAGTTCTTCAACGCTGAGAAGGGCTTCGGCTTCATCTCCCGCGAGCAGGGCGACGACGTCTTCGTCCACTTCTCCAACATCCAGGGCGAGGGCTACAAGACCCTCGACGAGGGCCAGCACGTCGAGTTCGACCTGGCTCCGGGCCGCAAGGGCGAGGAAGCCCAGAACGTCCGAGTGATCTGAACCCTTCGCGGATCTGATCTCCAGGGTGGGCCGCCGGTCTCCGGCGGCCCACTCGCCGTTTTCGGGCGCGTGTTTGTGGTCGACTGGGACCATGGCGCTGGCAGTCGTGGGGGTAGGGGTCGGGCGGACGGGGACGAACTCGCTCCAGGAGGCGTTGCAGCGCCTGCTCGGCGGCCGCTGCTACCACATGAGCGAGGTGCTCGGTCACCTGGACGACCACGTGCCGGCGTGGCGGCGGGCGGTGGCGGGTCAGACGGTCGACTGGTCGTCCGTGTTCGACGGCTACCGCGCCTGCGTCGACTGGCCGGCAGCAGCGTGCTGGCGCCAGCTCGCCGACGCCAACCCCGACGCCGTGGTGCTCCTGTCGGAGCGCGACTTCCCGGAGCAGTGGTGGGCCAGCTTCGAGAAGACGATCCTCGAGGTGATGCGGCGGGGCTCGATCGATCCGGCCATGGACGACTGGTTCGCGATGGGCGTCGAGATGCTCGACGCCGACCTCGGCCCGGGCTGGGACCAGCGCGACTCGGCGATCGCCGGCTACCTCCGCCGCAACGCCGCCGTGCGTGCCGAGGTGCCTGCGCACCGGCTGGTCGAGTGGAAGCCGTCCGACGGCTGGGGTCCGCTGTGCGACGCGCTGGGCGTCCCCGTGCCCGACGAGCCGTTCCCGGTCACCAACTCCACGTCGGAGTTCCGGGCGGTGGCCGGCCTCGACGGGGCGGGCTGAGCGGCCACCCCGGCGTCAGCTCATCCGGGCGAACGCCTCGCACGCCGCGCTCGGTCCGGCCACCACCAGCACGTCGCCCTTCTCGAGCACGGTGTCGGCGGTCGCGTAGGTGAAGCCCTCGTCGCCGGGCTTCACGCAGACCACGGTCACGCCGTAGCGCGCCCGCAGCCCGAGGTCGGCCAGGGTCTGGCCCAGGGTCTCCTCGGGGGCGAGGGTCTCGACCATCGCGAAGTTCGGGTCGAGCTGGAACCAGTCGATGATGCTCCCGCCGACGAGGTGGGCCACGCGCCGACCCATCTCCTTCTCGGGGTACACCACGGTGTGCGCGCCGACGCGCTCGAGGATGCGGCCGTGGGCGTCGGTCACCGCCTTGGCGATGATGTTGGGGATCCCGGCGTCGGCCAGCGCAGCCGTGGTCAGGATGCTCGCCTCGATGTCGGAGCCGATGCCCACCACGGCGTTGTCGAAGTCGCGCGCGCCCAGCTGCTCGAGGACCTCGACCGACGTGGTGTCGGCTTCGACGACGTGGGTGAGCTCGTCGGCCATGGACTGCACGCGACGGGCGTCGGTGTCGGCGCCGAGCACCTCGAAGCCGAGATGCGTCAGCTCGGCGGCCACGGCGCTGCCGAACCGGCCGAGGCCGACGACGAGCACCTGCGTGCCGGACGCGCCCGGCACCCTCCGGTTGCGGGTGAAGCGGGATTGCTCAGCCAATGATCGGACGCTCCTCGGGATGGCGGTACAGCCGGTCGTGCTGGCGGAGCACGAGCGCGGCGAACAGCGTGATGGGACCGACGCGACCGATGAGCATCAACGCGATGATCACCAGCTGCGACGTGACGGACAGCAGTGGCGTGAGGTTCACCGAGAGGCCCACGGTGCCCAGTGCCGAGATGACCTCGAACATGAGGTCGGCGCGGGGCAGGGTCGAGGTCGACACGAGGACCATGGTGGACCCGATCACCACGCCGATGGCGAGGAGCGCGACGGTGAGCGCCTGCCGCTGGACCTCGTGCGGGATGCGCCGCTCGAACACCACGACGTCGGGGTCGCCGCGGGCCTCGGCCCACATGACCCAACCCAGCACGGCGAAGGTGGTCACCTTGATGCCGCCGGCGGTGGACGCGCTGCCACCGCCGATGAACATGAGGACCTCGGTGAGCAGGCGCGAGGGCTCGCGCAGTGCACCGATGTCGACGCTGTTGAAGCCGGCGGTGCGCGGGGTGACGCTCGCGAACAACGAGTTCGTGAGGGAGTCCCACCAGCTCAGGCCACCGATCGTGGCCGGGTTCGTCCACTCGAACCAGGAGAACAGCGCCCACCCCCCGAGAAGGAGCACGACCGTGGTGGAGACCGTGATCTTCGCGTGCAACGAGTAGGCGTGGGTGTCGACGCCGTGGCGCCGGATCTGCGACCAGACCGGGAGCCCGAGGCCACCGACGACGATGTTGCCGGCGATGAGCAGCAGCACCATCGGGTCGCGCTGGAAGCTGACGAGGTTGTCGACGTAGAGGCCGAACCCGGCGTTGTTGAACGACGACACCGAGTGGAAGAGGCCGAGGTAGGCGGACCGGTGGACGGACGTGCCGTACTCCGTGGCGAACCGGAAGGCGAGCAGGGTCGCCACCGTGAGCTCGAAGATGGCTGTGAGCTTCGCCACCTGGAAGAGCAGTCGGCGCACGTCGGCCATGTCGAGGGCACCCGTCTCGGCGACGGCGATGAGCCGGTGCCGGAGCCCCAGCCGTCGGGCGAGCACCGCGACGAGCAGCGAGGACAGGGCGATGATCCCGAAGCCACCCACCTGGATGAGTCCCATGATCACCACCTCGCCGAACGTCGACCAGTGGGTGCCGGGGTCCACGATGTTGAGGCCCGTGACGCACACCGCCGACGTGGCGGTGAACCACGCCGTCACGAACGAGGTCCCCTCGCCCGGCTCGGTGGAGATCGGGAGCCGGAGCAGGATCGCGCCGAGGAGGCTGACACCGCTGAACGCGAGCACGACGTACTGCGCCGGGTGGCGCAGCGTCAGCCACGATCGCTTCGGGGCGAGCAGGGGCACGAGGGGGAACGCTACGGGGTGGGGGGCTGCCGGCCGGACCTCGGGCCGTCAGAGCTTCAGCGAGCCCTCGATCACGCGCGCCGCGACATCCCGGACGGAAGCGTTCGTGCTCCGGGCGTGGCGGCGGAGGCGCTCGAACGCCTTCGACACGGGTTCCCCGTGGCGTTCGGCGAGCATGCCCTTCGCCTGCTCGATGACGACGCGGGTGTCGAGCGCCCGCTGGAGCTGGGACGCCAGCCGTGAGGACTTCTCGTGGAGCCGCACGGCGAAGATGTAGGACACGGCCACGTCGGCGAGCATCTGCGCGATGGCCACGTCGCCGGCGGGGAGGTCGAGCGGTTCCCGGTGGACGATGTCGACCGCACCGACCATCTCGCCACGGCCGCTGAGTGGCAGGGCGTGGATGCTCTGCACGCCGCTCTCGAGTGCTCGCGGCACGAAGTCCGGGTAGCGGTCGGCGGCCTCCCGCAGGTCGCGCTCGACGACCACGGCGCCCGAGCGCAGGGCCTGCACGCAGGGCCCTTGGCCGAGCTCGGCCTCGAGGCGCTCGACCAGCTCGCCTTCCGGGCTGTTCGTGGTCGCCACCGTGAGGTCGCCGTCCTCGGCGAGCAGCACGCCGACGCCGGTGACCGGCAGCAGGTCCCGGCACGCATCGCTGAGGCGCTGCAGCACCGTGTCCACCGAGTCGCAGCCCTGGAGCGAGCGCGCGAAGTCCACCAGTGCCGTCGTGCTGTCGACCCCGCCGCCATCGGACATGCGGTGGACCCTAGGCGGAGGGAGCGGGGTCAGGACACGGCGCCGGGCTCGGCGACGATGACGCGGACTGCGGTGATCCCGGCATCGCGGAGGAGGGCCTCGACGGTCTCGGCCGCCTTCTCCTCGCCGGTGGCCTTGAGGTCGCTCTGCGCGGCGGCGGCAGCGAGGCGCTCCTCGGCCTCCAGGTAGAGGTCGCGGTCCGAGGTCGGCTCGTCGCTGAACAGCCCGCCGACGCGATCGAGCACGCCCCGGTCGCGGTCGAGCACGGTGGACGCCTCGTGGTCGATCACCGGCTTCCCGAGCCGGGCCGGGGGCAGCACGACCGTGACCGAACCGTCCTCGGCGACGATCACCGAGTCCTCCGTCAGCGCGTCGAGGTCGACGTAGGCGTCGACGGTGCCTTGGGCGAGGAAGGTCGTCCGCTCGCCCTTGAGGACGCCGGGGACGAAGCGGGTGCGCTCCTCGATGTCCACCACCACCTGGTACTCACCGGTCGCGGCGTGCAGGTCGGCGATCTCCTCGAGCGACTCGAGCACGGCGGCGTGGTCCCGCACGACGGTCTCCGACGAGAACGGGTTGCCGATGGACGGCAGGCCGACGAGAGCGGCGGCGAGGCCCAGCACGACGACGCCGACGACGACGCCGACGGCGGAGGAGGAGATGGCGCGCTTCATGCACCGTTCAAGGCTCCAATCCCGCGGTTTGTTCCGCCGGACCGCTGATGTCCAGCGACCTGCCACATGTGGAGCGGTCGGGCTGCGCGATCAGACCGCCCGGCAGGTGGTGCAACGCCCCACGAGGTCGAGCCGGTGGCCCTCCACGGTGAAGCCGGCGCCCTCGGCGACCCCGGTGAGGGCCCGCTCGAGCTGGGCCTCGACCCGGGGCAGGAGGGCGAAGTCGCTGACGTCGCCGCAGCTCGAGCAGATGAGGTGGTGGTGGTGCTCGGTGAGGTCCTCGGCGAGCTCGAAGCGGGCGAAGTCGTCGTGGGTGACGATCCGGGTGACCGCACCGACCTCCTCGAGGACCGCCAGGTTGCGGTAGACGCTGGACTGCGCCAGCCGGGCGCTCGCCCCGAGGATCTGGGGGATGGTCATCGGTCCCTCGCCCGCCCGCAGCGCGTGGATCAGCTGGCGCCGGCCCGACGTGTAGCGCTGGCCGACGGCCCGGAGGCGGTCGGCCACGTCGTCGTCGAGGGGATCGGTCGTCACGGTCGGGACCCTACCGGAGACCTTGAGAACCGATGAGAACGGTCAGTGCGCGTGGTGGTGCGGGTCGTCGAGCAGGAGGCGGTCACCGACGCGCAGGAACCGTCCGTCGAAGGCCCGCAGGAGGTGCTCCTCGCACAGCACCTCCGCTGGCGTGCCGAGGGCGATCGGTCGGGTCGCCAGGAGGAGCACCTGGTCGCAGCGGCCGGCATCGTCGAGGTCGTGCGTGGTGACGGCGATCGCCCGCCCGGCGTCGCGCTCCGCGGCGACGACGTCGAGGATGCGGTCGCGGGAGACGACGTCGAGTCCGGTCACCGGTTCGTCGAGCAGCAGCACGGCGGCGTCCTGGGCGAGGCCCTGGGCGACGAGCACCCGCTGGCGCTGCCCCCCGGACAGCTCGTGCAGCTGCCGGTCGGCGAGGTCGGTGAGCTCGAGCCGGTCGAGGGCCTCGTCGACCGCGCGGTGGTCCTCTGCCCGGAATCGTCGCAGGAGGCCGAGGGTGGCGTAGCGGGCCATGCGCACGGTGGCCCGCACGCTGATCGGGACGCTGCGGTCCACATCGGTGGACTGCAGGACCAGCGCGACCCGCTCCCCGCCGGTGTCGATCCGCCCGCGCGTCGGGCGCTCGAGCCCGGCGATGGCCCGCAGGAGCGTCGACTTCCCGGAGCCGTTCGGACCGATGACGGCGAGGGTGGATCCGGCCGGGAGGCTGAGGGAGCAGTCCTGCAGCGCGACCCGCTGCCCGTAGCGCACCTCGAGGTCCTCGACGGTGACGGCCCCGGGCATGGGCGGCAGCGTACGCGAGAACGGTTCTCGTCACGACTTGCCGGCCGTGCCGGGGGCGCGTACGTTCGAAAAACGATGATCGTTCTCAACTCGTCGCCTGCGCTCCGGCGAGCCGTCGCCGTCGGCGCCCTCCTGGCGGTCCTGGGTGCCGCGTGCGGCGACGGGGCCGACGACAGGTCCGCGGACCGTCCGAGGGTGGCGGTGACCACCTCGATCCTGGCCGACGTCGTCGCCGAGGTCGTCGGGCCGGACGTGGACGTCCTCACGGTGATGCCACCGGGCGCCGACCCCCACGAGTTCCAGGCCTCGGCCCGCGAGGCGGACGAGGTGCGTGGCGCCGACGCGCTCGTCGTGAACGGCGGCGGGTTCGAGGAGGGACTGCTCGACCTGGTGGCGTCCGTCGCCGAGGACGGCGTGCCGGTGCACCAGGTGGTCGCTGACGACGGCCGTGGCGACGCGGACGACCACGCGAGCGAGGACGAACACGCCCACGACGACGCCCACTTCTTCACCGATCCGGTGCTGATGGCCGAGGCCGTGCAGGACATCGCCGCCTTCCTCGCCGCCGAGGTGGAGGGCATCGACGCGGCCGTCCTCGAGCAGCGCGCCGACCGCCTCGTGGAGGAGCTCGAGGAGCTGGACGCCGACGTCCGGGCCGTGCTCGCCGACGTGCCGGAGTCCGCCAGGGTGCTCGTCACCGGCCACGACGTGCTGGGCCCCTTCGCCGAGCGGTACGGCTTCGAGGTGCTGGGGAACGTCATCCCCGGCGGGTCCACCGCCGACGGCGCCGACGCCGGCGAGCTCGCCCGGCTCGCCCGCCTGGTCCGGGAGACCGGCGTACCGGCGATCTTCGTCGACGAGTCCGCCTCGGACGAGCTCGCCCGCACCCTCGCCGACGAGGTGGGGGACGTCGAGGTCGTGCCCCTGCACACCGAGGCGCTCGGCGAGGAGGGCTCGGGCGCCGAGGACTACGTCGGGCTCATCAGGACCAACGCCGAGCGCATCGCCGCCGCCCTCGCCCCCCGGGCCCCGTAGCCTCGCCCGACGTGGAGCTGCTCACGGAGGCCTTCGAGCCGGCGTTCATGCAGCGGGCGCTGGTCGGCAGCCTCGTCGCCGTGGTGGCCACCTCGCTCGTGGGCACCTGGGTGGTCCTCCGGGGGCTCGCGTTCCTCGGCGACGCCCTGGCGCACGGCGTGATCCCGGGCATCGCCCTCGCCGTCCTGTGGGGCGCCAGCCCGATCCTCGGCGCCTTCGTCGCCGCCCTGGTGATGAGCGGGCTGGTCACGCTCGTCTCCACCCGCACGAGCGTCCGCGAGGACACGGGCATCGGGCTGCTGTTCGTGGGGATGCTGTCGCTCGGCATCGTCATCGTCTCGCGGTCGCGCTCGTTCGCCACCGAGGCGACCGCGCTGCTGTTCGGCGACGTCCTGGGCGTCACGGTCGACGACATCCGAGGGCAGGTCGTGGCGGCAACGGTCGTCGCGCTCGCCAGCGTCGTCCTCTACCGCCCGTTCCTGGCCCTCACCTTCAACCGCGACAAGGCGGCGACGCTCGGAATGCGACCGGGGCTGGCACAGGCCGCGCTGCTGGCCCTGCTCGCCGCGAGCATCGTGGCCAGCTTCCAGGCCATCGGGACGCTGCTGGTGTTCGGCCTGCTGGTCGGCCCGCCGGCGACGGCGTCGCTGCTGGCGCGGCGGGTCCCGGCGATCATGGCCCTCTCGGTGCTGTTCGGCAGCTCCGCGGTGGTGGTCGGTCTGCTCCTGAGCTTCCACCACGGCACCGCCGGCGGCGCCACGATGGCGGGGACCAGCATCCTGCAGTTCTTCGCCGTCGTGGCGCTCGTCGAGCTGCGGAGCCGGGCGCGGCAGCAGGCGCGCGGGCTCGACCCGGCCTGACGGCGGCTCAGGGTTCCAGCAGGTCGCCGGCGCCGCAGAGCTCGAGCACCCGGCGGGCGGGGTTCGACGGTGCCCGGACGAGGAGCCGGCCGCCTGCCGCACGGAACCGGGCGGCGTGGTCGACCAGCACGCCGGCGCCGTCGCTGCTGATCGAGCCGAGGTCCTGCCCGTCGACGACGACGGTGCACCGGTCGTGGTCGTGGAGCTGGACCAGCCAGGCGTCGAGGGTCGGCGCCGTGTAGGCGCAGAGGCGTCCGCTGAGCAGGCACACGGTGACGTCGCCCTCGAAGCGCATCGTGACCTCGAGGAAGTCCCCGGGGGCGGTCTCCCCGACGGTGGGTTCGAACAGCCAGGTCGTCATCCGGCGACCCCGGCGGGCGAGCGTTCGCCGTCCCCGTCCGCCTCGAGCGAGCGGATGGCGTCGGCAACCGTGGGGAACACCCGGCAGCGCTCGCCGATGCCGCTGCGCTGGAGGATCACCCGCGCCGTGTGCCTCCGGGCGACCACGCACACGGCGCCGGACCGGTCGACCAGCTCGTCGACCAGCGCCTCCACCGGGCCGACCAGCGTGACGTCGGCGAGGTCGAGGATCGTGGGTCCGGCGTGGCGGGACAGCGGCGCCAGGGCGGCGCCCAGCTCGTCGTCCCCGGCGCAGCCGTCGAGGTGCACCACCCGGACGTCCTCGACGAGCTCGAACCGTGCGCAGCTCATCGCTCTCGTGTCCCCCTTCGCTCTGCGGCGCCCGCCACCGAACGTGGTCAGCCTGCGGGGACACGGCAGGGACTGAGCCGGACGATATCCCGCCCGTCACGCGAGCGCAACGAGATGCCGCACGATCCGTGCGGCTGCGACCCTCAGCCGAGCTCGCGCACGTCCATCGCGAACAGCACCAGCAGCAGGCCGATCACGGCGACGTTGAGCGCCGTGATGTACCACTTCCAGCGATGGTCGCTGGCGTGGAACCGCCGGATGCTCGCCACGTTGAACGCGATGGCGACGGGGCCGATCACGAGCCCCAGCGCCGGTCCGACGCCGCTGGCGAGGCCGAGCGCCGGCAGGAGCCAGGGGAACACGATGTAGGCGAGCGTGCACCGGACGCCCGAGACGAGGACCGAGGTGCTGAACGCCCTGGTGGCCCGGTCGTGATCGACGGGCACGGCCAGCGGTGGGGTGGGCGGGACGACCGTGTCGGCGGCGTGCTGCACCCGGCCAGTCTCGTCGGTCCCGGACCCGGCGGGCAAAGCACGCCCCTCTCCGGTAGGGGGTGGCCACCCGTGGGGCGAACGATGGCCCATGACCGCACCCGCCGACTTCGAGGACCGGTTGGCTGCCCGGCTCCTCGCCGTCGACGTGGACGCCGACCCCGCCCTGGTCCGGGCCCAGTTCCGCCGGCTCGCCCGGGCGGTCCACCCGGACACCGCCATCGGCGTCGGCGCCGTCGAC
>DASUEE010000035.1:0-7004 GCA_036275235.1 Acidimicrobiales bacterium
CCGTGACCGGACCAGCTGCCCTCCTGGCCGGCGCCCTGCGCGACGGGCTGGAGCGGGACGGGATCGCTCCGCCGGCCTCGCTGCGCCTGCTCCGCACCGACCCGGCCCCGGACGCGCCCACCGTGCACGACCCGCGCGGGCTCGGCACGCTCCACGAGCGGTTGGCCGGCGCCGACGAGCGCACCCACCGGGGCGCCTGGTACACGCCGGCCGTGCTCGCCGAGCGGCTCGTCGCGCACGCCCTGCCGGACGACGCGGCGGCCGCCCTCGGTCCGGTCGTGGACCCGGCGTGCGGCGGCGGGGCGTTCCTGCTCGCCGCTGCCGACCGTCTCGTCACCCTGGGCTGGTCGCCCGGGCGGGCGGCGGGCCACCTGCGGGGCCGTGACGTCGACCCCCTCGCGGTGGCGGTCACCGAGGCGGCGCTGTGGTGGTGGTCGGCCCGCCACGGCGCGCCCGTCGTGCCCCACGTGGACATCGGCGACTCCCTGCTCGACGGCGACGACCGGGGCGCCGGGGCCGTCGTCGGGAACCCACCGTTCCTCAACCAGCTGCGCGCTGCCACCAGCACCGGCGGCAGCCGACGGCGTGCCCTTCGCGACCGCATGGGTGAGGCCGTGCGTGCCTACACCGACCCGGCGTGGCTGTTCGCGCTGCGTGCGGTCGACGACGTCGTCCCCGGCGGCCGGGTCGTGCTGGTCCAGCCCCGCTCCTTCCTCGCCGCTCGCGACGCTGCGGAGGTGCGGCGCCGCATCGACGGGGTCGCCCGCCTGGTGGACGTGGTCGTCGTCGAGGACGGCACGTTCGACGCGTCCGTGGCCACCTGCGCGCCGGTGCTGGTGCGCGCCACGGACCACTGCGGTCCGAACGACTGGACCGGTGCCCTCGCCAGCGCCGTCGGGGTGCCTCCCGTCCGGTTGCCCACGTCGCCCGTCCTCGGATCGATCGCCGACACCCACGCCGGGTTCCGCGACGAGTACTACGGGATGGCCGGCGCGGTGGTCGAGGGCGGGACGGGACCTCGTCTTGCGACGGTCGGTGCCATCGACCCGATGCGCCTGCTCGGACGCCCGCAGCGGTTCTCCGGCCGGCGCTGGGACGACCCGCGGGTGGACGTCGACGCCCTGGCCGGGCGCGCGGCGCGCTGGGCATCCCTGCAGGCCACGCCGAAGGTGCTGGTGGCCACCCAGACGCGCGTCCTCGAGTGCGTGCCGGATCCCGACGGCGCGCTGCTCGGCTCGGTCCCGGCGATCGTGGTCCGCCCTCGCGACGCCGACGACCTGTGGCGGGTCACGGCCGCGCTCCACGCTCCGGCGGCGTCGGCGTGGGCCCTGCGCCAGCACATCGGCACCGGACGCTCCGCCGACACGTGCCGGCCGACCGCAGCGCTGCTGGCCTCGCTGCCGCTCCCCGCCGACCGGGCGGCGTGGGACGTCGCCGCCGTCCTCGCGGAGCGGTGCATGCGCGGGGATGCGACCCCGCTCGAGGTCGCCGTCGCCGCCCAGCGCGCGTACGGCGGGGACGACGCACTGCTGGCCTGGTGGGAGGCCCGTCGGCCTCAGCGCTGAGCCGCGGTGGCCGCGACGGGGAGCTCCACCACGACGGCCGTCCCCTGCGTCACGTCGTCGGCGAGGTGGGCGTCACCGCCGTGGGCACGGGCGATCGACCGCACGATCGCCAGGCCCAGTCCGGTCCCCTGGACCGTGCTCTCGTCCGCCCGGGTCGCCTGCCAGAACCGGTCGAAGGCCCGCGCCCGGTCCTCCGGTGCGATGCCCGGACCGTCGTCACGCACCTCCACCCGGACCATGCCGCCGTCGGCGGCGACCGAGGTGGCCACGCTGGTCCCCTCGGGGGTGTGCAGCCGGGCGTTGGCCAGGAGGTTGTCGGCCACCTGCCGGAGCTGCGCCGCGTCCCCGAGGACCGTCGCCGTCGGTTCGGCGGGGACGTCCAGGTCCCAGGTCCGCGTGCCGTCGACCACCCGGGCGGCATCCACCGCCTCGGCCACGACACGGCCGACGTCGACCAGCTCGCGGCGGGCCGACGGCTCCCGGTCCATGCGGGCGAGGGCCAGCAGGTCGTCGACGAGACGACCCATGCGCGTCGCCTCGGCCTCGATGCGGTCCATGCTCGTGGCGACGCTCTCGTCGTCGCGGGCGCCCTGGCGGTAGAGCTCGGCGTAGCCCCGCACGGAGGTCAGCGGCGTCCGCAGCTCGTGGCTGGCGTCGGCCACGAACCGGCGCATGCGCTCCTCCGACGCCGTCTTCGACGCCACCGCCTCCTCGATCCGGTCGAGCATGCGGTCGAGCGCCGAGCCCAGCCGGCCGACCTCGCTCCCGTCGTCCGCGACCTCGGTGCGCTCGGCGAGGGCGCCGGCGGCGATGCGGTCGGCGGTGGCGATCATCCCGTCGATCGGGGCGAGGGTCCGGCGGATCGCGACCCAGGAGAGCGCCGCGATCGCCGCGGTGGCCGCGACGCCCATGGCGAGGAGCACGAGGCGGGCGTCGCGGAGCGTCTCGTCGACGGTGGCCATCGAGCGGGCGACCACGATCCGGCCCCCGTCGGCGGTCCGCAGTGCCACGGCGCGGTAGCGGAGCTCGCCGTCGGTGCCCACCGTGCGGATGCCGGACCCGACGGCCAGCTCCCCGGCATCCGGAAGCGGCGCCGGGTCGTCGAGGCGACCCGCCGGGTAGGCCACGTCGAGCTCGCCCGCGGCGCCGTACACGAGCACGGCGACGTCGCGGACGGGGTCGATGCGGTCGCGGTCCATCGGTCGCCGCCGTGCCGTTCCGACCGCCTCGCGGATCTCGTCGGCGATCGGGCCGTCGAGGAACTGCTGGTCGAGGTTCTCCACGAGGCGGTCCTCGAGCACGACGAGCACGAGCCACCCGCCGACCAGCACGGACAGCGCGGCGACGGCGCTGACGGCCAGGACGAGCCGGCGGCGGATCACGAGTCGCGCCGCAGGACGTAGCCGAACCCGCGGACGGTGTGCAGCAGCTTCGGCTCGCGGTCGTCGACCTTCTTGCGCAGGTACGAGATGTAGTTCTCGACCACGCTGGCGTTGCCGTCGAAGTCGTACTCCCAGACGTGGTCCAGGATCTGCGACTTCGACACCACCTGCTCGCGGTTCCGGAGCAGGAAGCGCAGCAGCTTGAACTCGGTGGGGGAGAGGCTGATCGGCTCGCCGCCGCGGGTGACCCGCATCGCCGCCTCGTCCATCACCAGGTCGGCGTAGGCGAGGGTGGGCCGCTCGGGCTCGGCGCTGCCGGCGCTGCGCCGGAGGACGGCGCGCACCCGGGCCACGAGCTCCTCGAGGCTGAACGGCTTCGTCAGGTAGTCGTCGCCGCCCTTCGTGAACCCCTGCAGCACGTCCTCGCGGGCGTCGCGTGCGGTGAGGAAGATGACAGGCACCTGGTCGCCGCGGTCGCGCAGCTCCCGGCAGACCTCGAAGCCGTCCCGTCCCGGCAGACCGACGTCGAGCACGATCAGGTCGGGCGGGTCCTCGGCCGCCGCCCGCAGCGCCGCCTCCCCGTCGGCCACGGCCCGGGGCGCCATGCCGGCGATGCGCAGGGCGCTCGTCACCAGGTCGCGCAGGTACAGCTCGTCGTCCACCACCAGCACGTCCGGAGCAGGCGCGTCGTCCACGTCCACAGTGAAGCGGGCCCACCTGGGAGGTCGCTCACAACGCGGTGTGCAACTGCGCGCGACGGCCACGTATGATCCGGCCGTTCTTGCATCACGAGCGGCCCGGGCGACCGGGTCCGGCAACCTGGGAACGGACACCCAAGGTGCCTCCCTCCTCCGGGTGGGGATGCGGCCCCGAGAGGGGCAAACAAGCGTCCGGGTCCAGCCCGAAGCGTCGTGGGTGTCCGCCCTCCGGAGGGAGGTGGACATGGCGATCGACGGCACCAGCACACGCGGGGCGTGGGGCGGTCCCGTCTCCGGCGCGCCGACGTCCGACCGCCCGCTGGCCGCCCTCGGACGTCGCGCGCATCCGAGCACGCTCCCCGCCACCGGTGCCTGGAAGCAGGGCGACGAGCCCGGTGGTCGCCGCTTCGCCGCCGTCGCCGGCGGGCGCGCCTTCGCCCTGGAGGGCGGAGGGCTGCTGCGCGACGTCGTCCTGGCGTACGAGACGTTCGGGACCCTCGACGCCGACGCCTCGAACGCCGTGCTCGTGTGCCACGCCCTCACTGGCGACGCCCACGTCGCGGGCACCGCCGGCCCCGGCCATCCGGCGCCGGGCTGGTGGGACGCCGTCGTCGGCCCCGGCATGGCCATCGACACCGACCGCTGGTTCGTCGTGTGCGTGAACGTGCTCGGCGGGTGCCAGGGTTCCACCGGCCCCGCCTCCCCCCACCCCGACGATGGTCGCCCCTACGGTGCCCGCTTCCCGGTCGTGTCGATCCGCGACATGGTGCGCACGCAGGCATCGGTCGCCGACGAGCTGGGCATCCGCCGCTGGCACGCCGTGGTCGGCGGGTCGATGGGCGGCATGCAGGCGCTGGAGTGGGGCGTCATGCACCCCGAGCGCGTCGGGTCGCTCGTCGTCGTGGCGTCGACCGCGGCCGCGTCGGCGCAGCAGATCGCCTGGTGGTCCACCGGGCGGCGCATCATCCGCATGGACCCGGCGTGGCGGGGCGGCGACTACTACGACGCTGCGCCGGGCGACGGCCCCCACGAGGGCCTCGCCGTGGCCCGCATGGTCTCCCAGATCACGTTCCGCTCCGACGACGTGTTCACCGACCGCTTCGGGCGGGAGCTCGTCGAGCCCCTCGACGGGTTCCACCTGTGGCAGCGCTTCCAGGTCGAGCGGTACCTCGAGCACCACGGCGACAAGCTCGTGCGCCGCTTCGACGCGAACACGTACCTGCTGCTCACCAAGGCCATGGACCTCCACGACGTCGGTCGGGGCCGGGGCGGGATCGACGCGGCGATGGCCCGCCTGCGCTGCCCGCTGCTCGCCATCGGGGTGAGCAGCGACATCCTCTACCCGGCGCACCAGTCGGCCGAGGTCGCGGCGCTGGCCCGCGCTGCCGGGGTCCCCGCCGCCTACCACGAGCTCCAGAGCCCGCACGGCCACGACGCCTTCCTCATCGAGCAGGAGGAGATGCGCGACCTGCTGGAGCCGTTCCTCGACGACCCCGCCTCGACCCCCAGGAGCGACTGAGTGACCGATCACCGCGAGACCCGGGCGATCCGCAGCGGCCGCAGCCAGAACCAGGGCTCGGTCGCCAACCCGATCTGGACGTCCACCGCGTACGAGCTGCGTGACCTCGAGGCGAGCGCCCGCATGGCGTCGCAGCCTCGCAGCACCGCCTTCTACGCCCGCAACGGCACGCCGACCGCCCAGGACTTCGCCGACGCGGTGGCCGAGGTCGAGGGGGCCGAGGCCGGCATCGCGTTCGGCTCGGGCATGGGCGCCGCCTCCACGATCGTGTTCGGGCTGTGCTCCCCGGGCGACCGCATCGTCGCCCAGGCGTCCATGTTCTCCGTCTCTGCGCAGCTGCTCACGCGCACCTGCGACCGCTTCGGGATCGAGGTCGAGCTCGTGGACGCGTTCGACGCCGACGCGCTGCGAGCCGCGGTCGCGGCGAAGCCGACGCAGCTGGTGTGGGTGGAGACGCCGGCGAACCCGTCGATGGGCATCGTCGACCTCGAGGCGGTGGGCTCCCTGCTCGGGCCCTTCACCGTCGTCGACTCGACCATGGCATCGCCGGCGGTGCAGAACCCCCACGACTTCGGCGTCCACCTCGTGTTCCACTCCGCGACCAAGGCCATCGCCGGGCACAACGACGCCCTGCTGGGGGTGGCGACGGGGGAGAGCGAGCTCATCGACGTCCTCTGGGCGCACCACGTGGTGCACGGCGCGGTGGCGTCCCCCTTCGACTCGTTCCTCGGTCTCCGCGGCCTGCGGACGCTGCACGTGCGGCAGCGCCAGGCATGCGAGACCGCCCTCGCGCTCGCCGAGCGGCTCGAGGCGCACCCGGCGGTCTCCTCGGTGCGCTACCCGGGCCTGCCCAGCCACCCGCAGCACGAGCTCGCCATGCGGCAGATGCGGGCCGGCGGTTCGATCGTGGTCTGCGACCTCGCCGGCGGCTACGACGCCGGCGTGGCCCTGGTCGAGCGCCTCGAGCTGTGCCTGCCGGCCGTGTCCCTCGGCGGACCGGAGACCCTCGTGACGCACCCGGCGTCCATGTCGGCAGCCACCATGCGGCCGGACGAGCGAGCGGCGATGGGCATCACCGACGGCATGCTCCGCATCTCCGTCGGGCTCGAGCACGTCGACGACGTGCTCGCCGACATCACCTCGTGCCTGAGCTGATCGAGGTCGAGACGTACCGGCGCCAAGCCGAAGCGGTCGTCGGGCGCACCGTCGCCGCGGCCCCGGTGCTCGACCCGCTCGGCCTCCGGGGCGCGCACCCGGACGAGGTGCGCGCCGAGCTCGTCGGCCTCACGATCACCGCCGCCGAGCGCACCGGGAAGCTCCTGCTGCTGCGCACGGACGGGGCCACCGTCGGGCTGCGGTTCGGGATGACCGGGCGGCTGCTCGTCGACGGCGGCGCGGCGATCGACGGTCTGCTGTACGGCGGGCAGGGGGACGAGCCGGCCTGGGACCGGTACGTGGTCACCTTCGAGGACGGCGCCGACCTGCGCATCCGCGATCCCCGGCGGCTCGGCGGACTCCAGCTCGACCCGGACGAGGAGCGGCTCGGCCCGGAGGCCAGCACCGTCACCTCCGACCAGCTCGCCGTCGCGCTCGGACGCTCCCGGGCGCCGGTCAAGGCCCGGCTCCTCGACCAGTCACGCCTCGCCGGACTCGGGAACCTGCTCGTCGACGAGACCCTGTGGCGGGCCGGCATCGACCCCGAACGACCGGCCGGCGACCTCTCCGGCCGGGAGGTCGAGCACCTCGCGGCCGCCATCCGGGCCACGGTGGCCGACCTGCTCTCCCGCGGCGGGAGCCACACCGGCGACCTGCAGGTGGCACGGGCGCGGGGCGCCACCTG
>DASUEE010000036.1:0-6934 GCA_036275235.1 Acidimicrobiales bacterium
GAGGACCGCAACTTCTACAGCCACGACGGCGTCGACATCCGGGGCACGATCCGCGCCCTCGTCACCGACGTGCGCGAGGGCGAGTTCTCCCAGGGCGGGTCCACGATCACCCAGCAGCTGGCGAAGAACGCCTACGGCGCCGGGCGCGAGCGCACCGTCACGCGCAAGGTCCGCGAGGCCGTGCTCGCCGCCCAGCTCGACCGCTCGCTGTCGAAGGAGCAGATCCTCTTCGAGTACCTGTCGATCGTGTACTTCGGCGAGGGCGCCTACGGCATCGGGGCCGCCGCCGACGTGTACTTCGACAAGCCGGTCAACCAGCTCGACCTGTCCGAGGCCGCCACCCTCGCCGCCCTCATCCCGGCACCCTCCCGCTACAACCCCCGGGCCGACATCGCCACCGCCGAGGCCCGGCGCAGGCAGGTGCTCGACATCATGCGCGAGGAGGGGATGGTCACGCCGGAGGCGTGGAACGAGGCCGCCTCCCGGCCGCTGTGGCTGGAGTACGGCGGCCCGGCGCCGGGGCCCCACACGCTGGTGGTGAACCGGGTGAACGCGGACACCCGGTACCCGTGGTTCATCTCGTACCTCACCCAGCACCTCGCCGACGCCCTCGGCGACGAGGACATCCTCTACCGGGGCGGCCTGCAGATCCACACGACCCTCGACCCGCGCGCCCAGGTCGCCGCCGAGGAGACGGTGGCGTCCACGCTCGAGGGCATCGCGCCGGTCACCCGCACCGACGCCTCCGGCGCCCAGATCACCCACACGATGCAGATGTCCGTGACCGCTGTCGAACCACCGACGGGGTACGTCCGGGCGATGGTGGGCGGGCGCGACTTCGCGTTCGACCAGACCAACATCGCGGTGAAGGGCGCCGGCAGCATCGGTCGCCAGGCGGGCTCGTCGTTCAAGCCCTTCGTCCTCGCCACCGCGTTCGAGCAGGGCATCCGGCCCGACGAGGTGTACTCCGGCGGACCGCTCACGATCGGCGACTACTCGCCGGAGAACTACGGCGGCGCCCGCTACGGGAACATGACCCTCCGCTCGGCCATGCACCGCTCGGTGAACACGGTGTTCGTGCGGCTGATGCAGGACGTCGGCCCGGACCAGGCCGTGGCCCTGGCCAACCGCTTGGGCCTCGGCATCCCCGAGATCGATCCCGCTCGCGACGGCTCCGGCCTGTCCATCGCGCTCGGCAGCCGCGAGGTCGCGCCGCTCGGCATGGCGTCGGCCTACGGCACCTTCGCCAACGACGGCATCCGCGTCGCGCCCACCCCGGTGGTGCGGGTGTTCGCCCCGGACGGCTCGCTGCTGCTCGACCGGTCCCAGCCGGAGGGCGAGCAGGTGCTGAAGGAGGCGACGGCGGACAACGTCACCGACGTCCTGCAAGGCGTGATCACCTCCGGCACCGCCCAGGGCCGGGGCATCGGCCGACCGGCGGCGGGCAAGACCGGGACCACGCAGGACAACCGCGACTCCTGGTTCGTGGGCTACACGCCGACGCTGTCGAGCGCGGTCTTCATGGGCTGGGACCCGCCCCCGCCGCTCGACGCCAGCTACCGCGTGAAGGGCCGGGCCCTCACCGGTGGCTCGTTCCCGGCGGAGGCATGGCAGCGGTTCATGCAGCGGGCGCTCGAGGGCGTGCCCATCACCGAGTTCAGCGAGCCGGCGCCCATCCGCGACGTGGCCAGCGAGGAGATCCAGCGCGAGCGCCGGGGTTTCGCCCCGAAGGCCCGCATGGGGCCGAGCGCCACGCCGGCGGGCGGGCCGTACGTCGTGCAGGCCGAGCAGCCCGAGGCGCCGATGCCCACCACGACGACCACGTCCACCTCGACGACGTCGACGACGTCGACGACCAGCACCACCCGCCCCGGCTTCCTCGACGACGACTGATCGAGCTCAGTCGAGCTCGGCGGGGCACTGCACGAGCTCGACGCACGCCTCGCGGACCGGCACCGCGAAGAACACGGAGTCGGGAATGAAGCCGAGGGGGGCGTAGCGCCGCGACGTGATGCCCACGAGCTTGCCCTCGGCGTCGAGGAGCGGACCGCCCTGGAACTGCGGGCCGACCGGAGCGTCGTGCTGGATGCCGTTGGCGGCCACGTCGGCGACGACGCCCTGGGTGAGCGCGCCGCCCGCGGTGCCGAGGGCGGAGACGGCGAAGACCCGGTCGCCCACCTCGATGCTCGACGGGTCGGCGACCTCGATGGCGGGCAGGTTCGGGTCCTCCTCGGCGACGAGCAGCGCGAGGTCGCGCGCCTCGTCCCAGGCCGTGAGGCGGGCGTCGATGGTGCGGTCCCCCTGGCGCACCTCGAGGCCGGGGCCGGGGTCGACGGTGAGCGCCCGGATGGTGTTGTGGGAGGTGAGCAGGAACGAGCGCTCGCTGTCG
The DNA here is from genome assembly GCA_036275235.1 of Acidimicrobiales bacterium. Lineage (GTDB taxonomy): Bacteria > Actinomycetota > Acidimicrobiia > Acidimicrobiales > Salinilacustritrichaceae > Salinilacustrithrix. The sequence continues at coordinate 2,390 of DASUEE010000036.1, forward strand.
GAGAACAGCACGAACGCCGTGCCCACCGACGGCTGGCCGGCCTCGTCCAGCGTGGACACGAGGAACATCGACGGGCCGGCGCCGGCCACGAGCTCCTCGACGGTCTGGCCCGACGCAGCGAACTGCTCCAGCTCCTGGAGCAGCTCCTCGATCTCGGCGGTGGCCGTGTCGGTGCGCTGGTCGATGATCTGCGTCCCCGATTCGACCTGCGAGGCGATGGAGCCCTCGACCTCGGCCACGCGCTCGCGGGTGTCGTCCAGCTCGAAGCGGTAGTAGGCGAAGAGCGCGGCGCCCGAGAACGCCGCGGCCACCGCCATGAAGAACAGCAGGGTCGCCAACCCGAGCGCGGTGTCGGGCAGCACCGTCGCCCAGAAGCCCTCGTCGCCGGTCGCCGCCGGCTCCCCTCGCACACGGCGTTCCCCAGCCATCGCCGGGACGCTACCCGAGGCGCGAGACCGGTCCGTCCTCCCCGTCGTTAGCCTCGGAGGTCCATGCTCGGCCTCCTGCTCCTCGCGTTCCTGGTGATCCCGATCATCGAGCTCTACGTGTTCGTGCAGGTCGCCGACGCCATCGGCTTCCTCCCGACCCTCGCCTGGATCGTGATCGTGAGCGTGGTGGGCGCGTGGGTGGTGAAGCACGAGGGGCTGCAGGCCTGGCGGCGCGCGAGCGAGCGGGCGGCCGCCGGCCAGGTGCCCACCACCGAGCTGGCGAACGGCGTGATGATCCTGCTGGGCGGCGCCCTCCTGCTCACGCCCGGGTTCTTCACCGACGTGCTCGGCCTCGTGCTCGTGCTCCCGCCCACGCGTGCTGCGCTGCGGGGAACGGTGATGCGCCGCTTCGTGGCCGCCGGTCCGATCGTCGTGCGCCGCAACACGATCATCGGCGGGTTCGGCGCCCCCGGCCGGCCGCCCGCACGCGGGCGCGACGTGTGGGACGCGGAGTCGTGGGAGGACCAGGGCGGGCCCGGCGATCGGCCGGAGCTGCCGTGACACCCGACGCCCGGACCGGTGAGGTCCGGGCCCCCCAGGCGGTGGTCCCGCGCCCGGCAGCCACCGTGATGCTGCTGCGCGACGGCACCGGCGGGCTGGAGGTGCTGCTGCTGCAGCGGGCCAGCACCACGCCGTTCGTCCCCGGTGCCCACGTGTTCCCCGGGGGTGCCGTCGACGACGGCGACCACGACACGGGGCACGACGATGGCGGCGACGTGGTGACCGGACGCTCCCCGACCGCGGCGGCGGACCTGCTCGGCGTGCCTGGCGGCCGGGCCTACTTCGTCACCGCCGTGCGGGAGTGCCTCGAGGAGGCAGGCGTGGTGCTCGGTCGCACGGCGGGCGGCGGGCCCGTCACCGACGACCACCCGATCTTCTCCGAGCTGCCGGCCCTGCGGATCGCACTCGAGGCCGGCACCCGGACGCTGGCCGATGTGTACCGCGAGCACGGACTACAGGTCCGCCTCGACGAGATCGCCTACGTCGCCCGCTGGATCACCCCGGAGATCTCGCCCCGCCGCTACGACGCTCGGTTCTTCGCCGCTGCGATGCCCGCTGGCCAGCGGGCCCACGCCGACGGCTGGGAGGCCGTCGACGCGGGGTGGTGGAGCCCACGGGGCGCGCTCTCCGACTGGCAGGCTGGTCGCATCGAGCTGATCGAACCCACCGTCGCCAGCCTCCAGCTGCTGGCCGAGCACCGCTCCGCAGCCGCGGCCATGGAGGCGCTGCACGCGCTCGACCCGATCGAGGGGGACGGATGAGCGCCAGCGACCGCGACGCCGAGACCGACGAACCGCGCCCCATCGTCCACGAGGTGCCCTCCGCGGTCAGCCCCTACATCCGTCGCATCGTGGCCGCCAACCCCGGCGCCATGACCGGGCCGGGCACGAACACCTACCTGGCCGGCGTCGACGAGATCGCCGTCATCGACCCCGGTCCCGACACCGACGAGCACATCGACGCGGTGGCCGGCTGCGGTGGCGACCGCATCCGCTGGATCCTGCTCACCCACACCCACCCCGACCACGCGCCCGCCACCGCCCGGCTCAAGGCGCGCACCGGTGCCGAGGTCTGCGCGTTCGACGACCGCGACGACGTGCCGGTCGACCGCCGCCTCGCCGACGGCGACACGGTCGAGACCACCGAGTTCCGGATCCGCGCCGTCCACACCCCCGGCCATGCGTCGAACCACCTCTGCTACCTGCTCGAGGAGGAGCGGACGCTCTTCTCCGGCGACCACATCATGGACGGCTCCACGGTGGTGATCGCCCCGCCCGACGGCGACATGGCCGCGTACCTCGAGTCGCTCCAGAAGGTGCGGGCCATCAAGCGGCTCAAGGCGATCGCGCCCGGTCACGGCCACCTCATCACCGATCCGGTCGAGCGCATCGACGGCTACATCGCCCACCGGCTCGAGCGGGAGGCGCAGGTGCTGCGTGCGGTGCGCGCCGCCGGCACCACCACCATCCCGGACATCGTCACCCAGCTGTACCCGGACCTGATCGAGGAGCTCGTGCCGCGCGCGCAGCAGTCCGTGCACGCCCACCTGCGCAAGCTCGCCGACGAAGGCCACGTCACCGGGGACGACCCCGACGGCGAGTGGTCCGGCGCGTGAACCTCCGCTGAACCACGGAGGGATCACGTGTTCGGTCGTCGAACCACCTGACGGTGCCACCCCGCCTCGTCTCCGTCCCGGAGGCTGCCGACGCCCTCGGGCTGCCCGTCTCCGGTGTCGAGGCGCTCGCCGGCGCGGGCTACCTGCACCTCGACGGCGAACGGCGGGTCTCGCTGTCGGAGGTGAAGGCGTTCCAGGCGCGCAACACCGCCGGCAGCGGGGAGACCGCCGACGAGCTCCTCGGTGCCATCGGCGCCGCCGACGAGGACGCCGAGGCGATCCTCGACATCCTCGAGCGCTCGGTCGACGACATGGCTCGTCGGGCCGCCGACATCGTCGCCAGCACCTTCCCCGACGCCCGGTGGTCGGCCACCGAGCGCGACCGCTTCGAGCGCCAGACCCGGGCCCGCTTCGAGGCCATCGTCGCGGTCACCCGCTCCGAGACCGCCGACGACGAGCTGCTCGAGGACCTCGCCGACGCCGGGGGCGCCGCGGCCTTCGCCGGCGCACCGCTCCCCGAGGTCCTGCTCGCCCTGCGCATCAGCCGCGACCTGCTGGTGCAGGCAGCCGTCGGCGCAGCCGAGGAGCTCGGCCAGCTGCGCAGCATCGCCCTCGCCGTGGTCCTCACCCGCGTGCTGCCCGTGCTCGACCGCCTCACCGACACCGTCACCCGCGGCTGGTGGTCGGCGGTGCGGCTGCGGGAGCAGGAGGCCCTGGCCCGCTACGAGCACATGGTCGAGAACGCCGGCCACGGCGTGTACGAGGTGGAGCTCGACGGCACCGTCTCCTACGCCAACACGGCGCTCGCCCGGCTGGCGGGGCACCCGCTGGAGCAGCTGGTGGGCCGCGACCTCGCCGTGGCCCTCCCCCCGGTCGAGCCCGCCCTCGGCGTCGACGTCTACCGCGTCCCCACGGTCACCGGGTGGCGGCCGCTCAAGGTGCTGCGCGCCGACGGCGTGGAGCGCGAGCTGCTGCTCCAGGTGACCGAGCGCACCGAGCACGGTCGAGCGGTCGGCTTCGACGGGATCGTGCGGGACGTGACGCCGGAGCGCCAGCTCGAGCGCCAGAAGAACGACTTCCTCGCCCTGGTCACCGACGAGCTGCGCCAGCCGCTCGCCACCGTGCTCGGGCTCGGCGTCACCCTCGCCGCCGAGGCCGACGAGCTCCCCCGGGACCGCATCGCCCAGATGGGCCGGACCATCCACGTGCAGTCCGACCGCATCGCCCGGCTCGCCGACGACCTCCACGACGTGAGCCGCATCCGGGCCGACGCGCTCACGCTGCTCATGCACCGGGTGGACGTGGCCCCCACCGTCGCCGCCGCGATCCGGATGCTCCCCGGCGCCGACGCCGTGCAGATCGACGTGCCCTCCGACCTCGAGGTCCACGCCGACGGCCGCCGGCTCCGGCACGTCATCGCCCACCTCGTCGAGAACGCCCTGCGCCACGGCGCACCACCCGTGTCACTGCGCGCCGGCCGGACCGAGTCCGGCGTGCACGTCGAGGTCACCGACCACGGTGCCGGCGTGCCGCTGCACCTCGTCGACACGATGTTCGCGTCGCTGGCACCCAGCGCCGCCGACGACCGCCTGCGCGACCGCCCCTCCGGGCTCGGCCTGCCCCTGGCCCGCAGCCTGGTGGAGGCCATGGGCGGCCGGATCCGGCACGAGCGGCGCGACGGCTGCACCCGCTTCGTGGTGACGCTGCCCACGTGAGGCTCCGGGCCTCCGGACGCAGCTGACCCCGTCGCTCCGGTGCCCCCCAGCACCTCGCAACAGGGTCAGCGGCGTTCGATGGCCCCATCCTGCCCCCGCCGGGGCAGCGTCCGGTATGGCCCGACCGGGCCATTCGCGTCCACCTCGCGTTCCGTGAGAGCTGCCAGAAGGTTCTGGCAGTCCCTGCGGAACAGCTCCGACCGCTACAGGCCGAGGGCGTCGAGGT
>DASUEE010000037.1:0-2102 GCA_036275235.1 Acidimicrobiales bacterium
GAGGACCGGGACGCCCTCGAGGTCGCGATCATGCGGACGACGTACCGCTGCGCCGCCGCGCTGGGGCTCCTCAGCCTCGCGGCCGCTCCCCTGGTCTCGGCCGTGCTGAACCTCGAGTCCTGGGGAGTCGCGTCGCTCATCGCCGTGACGGTCGTGCCGCTGACCGTGATGGGGGGCCAGGCGGGCGTGCTCCAGGGCGAGCGACGCTGGGGGCCCCTGGCCGGCATCTACCTCGGCGTGGGGCTGGGGCGCATCGCGTTCGGCGCGGTCGCGCTGCTCGTCGAGCCGGACACGTTGGGAGCGATGCTCGGGGTCACGGCCGGGGCGTTCGTGCCGGCCGTGGTCGGCTGGTGGGCCTTACGTCGCAGGACGAGCCCGCACGCACCCCGGACCCTGCCGACCGGACCGGTCAGCCTGCTCGCGGAGACGGTGCGCAACTCGCACGCGCTGCTGGCGTTCTTCGCCCTCTCCAACGTCGACGTGATCGTGGCCCGCAGCGTCCTCGACGAGCACGACGCCGGCCTCTACGCCGGTGGGCTCATCCTCACCAAGGCGGTGCTGTTCCTGCCGCAGTTCGTCGTGGTGATCGTGTTCCCCGCGATGTCGAGCTCCGGCTCGGCGCGGCGGATCAACCTGCTCGCGCTCGGACTGGTGCTCGCGATCGGCTCCGCGACCGTGGTCGGTGTCGCGGCGCTCTCCGGCCTGGCCGTCCTCTTCATCGGCGGCCCCGCCTACGACGCGATCCAGGGCTCGCTATGGATCTTCGCCGCGCTCGGCACCCTGCTGGCCATGCTGCAGCTGATGGTCTACAACGTCGTCGCCCGGCAGCGGCAGCGTGCGGTCCTCGTGCTGTGGGTCGGCCTGGTCGCCGTGCTCGCCGGCGGTGCGGTCGCGAGAGGCGTCGAGCCGCTGGTCGTCACCGTGCTGGCGGTCGACGCCGCGGTCTTCGCGGTACTGCTGGTGCGCGCCGGTCTCCGGTCGTTCGGACGCCCCCCGACGGCCGACGCGGTCAGTGCGCCGCGGCGTGCCAGCTAGGACCGGTCCCCACCGACACGTCGAGCGGGACGGTGAGGTCGGCGGCGCCGGCCATCTCGCGGCGCACCAGCTCCTCGAGCGCGGCCGCCTCCCCCGGCGCCACCTCGAGCACGAGCTCGTCGTGGACCTGGAGAAGCATCCGTGACCGGAGCCCCTCGTCCGCCAGCGCCTGGTCCACGCGGAGCATGGCGACCTTGATGATGTCGGCCGCCGAGCCCTGGATCGGCGCGTTGAGGGCCATCCGCTCGGCCATCTCACGGCGCTGCCGGTTGTCGCTGGTGAGGTCGGGCAGGTAGCGCCGTCGCCCGAGGATGGTCTCGGTGAACCCGCTGCGCCGCGCCTCGTCGACGACCCCGCCGAGGTAGTCGCGGATCCCGCCGAAGGTCTCGAAGTACTCGTCCATGAGGCCCTTCGCCTCCCCCGTGTCGATCCCGAGCTGCTGGGAGAGCCCGTAGGCGGACAGGCCGTAGGCGAGGCCGTAGTTCATCGCCTTGATCTTGGCGCGCATCTCGCTGGTGACCTCGGACGGCTCCACGTCGAAGACGCGCGAGGCGGTCACCGAGTGGAAGTCGCGCCCGGACCGGAACGCCTCGGTCAGCAACGCGTCCTCGGAGAGGTGCGCCATGATCCGCATCTCGATCTGGGAGTAGTCCGCCGTCATCAGCGACTCGTAGCCACCCCCGACGACGAACGCCTCACGGATCCGCCGGCCCTCCTCGGTGCGGACCGGGATGTTCTGCAGGTTCGGGTCGGTCGAGGACAGCCGCCCGGTCGCGGCGATCATCTGGTTGAACGTCGTGTGGATGCGGCCGTCCGGGGCGACGGTCTTGAGCAGGCCCTCCACCGTCTGCCGCAGCCGGGCCACGTCGCGGTGGCGCAGCAGGTGCAGCAGGAACGGGTGCTCGGTCTTGACGTAGAGCTGCTGCAGCGCGTCCGCGTCGGTGGTGTAGCCGGTCTTGGTCCGCTTCGTCTTCGGCATGTTCAGCTCGTCGAAGAGCACGACCTGGAGCTGCTTGGGCGAGCCGAGGTTGATCTCCTTGCCGATGACGTCGAAGGCCTCGTCGGCG
>DASUEE010000038.1:0-2167 GCA_036275235.1 Acidimicrobiales bacterium
CCCAGCTCGCGCGCCTTGCCGAGGATGGAGTCGTCGACGTCGGTGACGTTGCGCACGCAGCGGGTCTGGTGGCCGCGGTCGCGCAGGCGGCGCTGGAGCACGTCGTAGCCGACGTAGGCCGCCGCGTGGCCGAGGTGGGTCGCGTCGTACGGCGTGATGCCGCACGTGTACATCGTGACCAGCTCGCCCGGCTCGAACGGCACGACCTCGCGGCGGGCCGTGTCGTACAGGCGAAGCGCGCTCACTCGCCGGCGACGGCCTCGACGGGCGCCGACCCCTCGGCGGCCACGGAGGCTCGCTTCGGCTTCTTCGGGAGGCCGGTCATGCCCTCGGGGAGCCCGGTGAACTTCACCGCGACGCGCGTCTTGTAGCGGACGTTGAGCTGGAGCAGCACGGAGGTGAAGGACTCGATCGGGGTCGACTGCGACAGCTCGCCGGCGTCGAGCGGGCGCATGTTCGGGATCGCCTGGACCAGCTCGGTGGTGACCGCCGTGGCCTCCTCGTGGTCGGAGCAGATCAGGACGTCGGTCTCGATCGGGTGGTCGAGGTCGCCGAGCTCCTTGGCCGGCACGTGGTGGAAGGCGGCGGCGACCTTGCAGTCGGGGACGACCGCCTGGACGCTGGCGGCGACGCTGCCGCGCGGCGGGACGAGGGGCTGGAACTCCTTCCCGATGCGGGTCAGCGCGTTGGCCATCGAGATGACGACCTTGCCGTGGAGGTGCTCGCTCACCGAGGCCGCGGTCTGCGTGGCACCGTCCCACGGGGTGGCGATCACGACCACGTCGGCGGAGGCCGCCGCCGCGTTGTCGCCGGCCTCGATGGGCAGGTCGCGGCCGGGCCACTGCTCGAGCAGCTCGTCGACCTTCTCCATCGCGCGGTACTTCGAGCGGGAGCCGACGATGACGGGGTAGCCGGCGTCGGCGAGGCGGGCGGCGAGTGCGGAGCCGGCAGGACCGGTGCCTCCGAGGATTCCGATCTTCACCGGGCGGACCCTACCCGGCGCCTCCGGGACCGCCTCCAAACGGGCCGTAGGGTCCTGCGGGTGACCGACGACCCCACCGTCCCCGGTTCGCCGCCCGAGGACGAAGCGCCGACCCCGCTCTCCCCCACGCCGTTCGTCGTCGCCCTCGCGCTCGCCGTGGTGCTGTTCACCGTCGCCTTCGTGTTCCTGCGTAGCGACGACTCCGGCGAGCTCGTCCGGCCCGACCGGCTCACCTCGGAGGGGGGCACCACCGTGGTGGCCACCGCGAAGGACGTGCCGGCGTGCTGGCGCATCGAGCGGGCGCAGGCCGACTTCGACGACGATCGCGTGTTCGTGGAGCTGGTCGCGCAGCCGGCGTGCGACGAGCGCGAGGGCGCGCGCTCGCGAGCGCTGGTCGACGTGGTCGCCGAGATCGAGCTGCCCGAGGAGGTCGGCGACCGTCGCCTCGTGTCCGGTGTGGGCCGGACCCGCCTCCCGTGCACGGGCGAGGGGTCCGACGTGCGCTGCGCGGCCGCCCCGTAACGTCGACCACCCACCACGGGTCAGGAGACGACATATGGGAATCCTCGACGGCAAGCGGCTGCTCATCACCGGCGTCCTCACCGATGCGTCGCTCGCGTTCGGGATCGCGAAGCTGGCCCAGGAGGAGGGCGCGGAGATCGTGCTCACCGGCGCCGGCCGGGCGCTGCGGCTCACCCAGCGCACGGCGCGCAAGCTGCCCAGCGAGCCCGAGGTCCTCGAGCTCGACGTCACCGTCCCCGAGCAGGTCGACGCCGTGCGCGAGTCGCTCGCGTCCACGTGGGGGCGGGTCGACGGGGCCCTCCACGCCATCGGCTTCGCTCCGGAGTCCTGCCTCGGCGGCGGGTTCACCGAGGCACCGTGGGAGGACGTCGCCGTCGCCCTCCAGATCTCGGCGTACTCGCTCAAGACGATCGCCGACGTCGTGGTGCCCCTCATGCCCGACGGTGGCTCGATCGTCGGCCTCGACTTCGACGCCACCCAGGCCTGGCCGGCGTACGACTGGATGGGCGTGGCCAAGGCCGCCCTCGAGTCCACGTCGCGCTACCTGGCCCGCGAGCTGGGGCCGAAGGGCGTGCGGGTGAACCTCGTGGCCGCCGGCCCGATCAAGACCATGGCGGCCAAGTCGATCCCGGGCTTCAAGGCGTTCGAGGACGTCTGGGACGA
>DASUEE010000039.1:0-2254 GCA_036275235.1 Acidimicrobiales bacterium
CGTGGAGCCGGCCCAGGCGCTGCTGCCCTTCGCCCGCCCCGAGCTCATCCCGTACGCCCGCTTCGACATCGCGGGCACCGAGAAGATCCCGGCCCACGGCGGCTGCATCGTGGTGGCCAACCACCGCTCGTACTTCGACACGATGGCCATGGCGGTCACCGTGGCCCGCACCGGCCGTCCGGTCCGCTTCCTCGGCAAGAAGGAGGTGTTCGACGCGCCCGTCGTCGGGCAGCTGGCCACGGCCATGGGCGGCATCCGCGTCGAGCGTGGCTCGGGCTCCGACGAGCCGCTGCGGGCCGCCGCCGAGGCGGTCGCCGCCGGCGAGCTCGTCGCGCTCATGCCCCAGGGCACCATCCCGCGCGGCCCCGCGTTCTTCGACCCCGAGCTGAAGGGCCGGTGGGGTGCCGCGAAGCTGGCGGCCCTGACCGGCGCCCCCGTGATCCCTGTGGGGCTGTGGGGCACCGAGCACGTGTGGCCCCGGTCGTCACGGGTGCCCAACCTGCTCAACGTCACCAACCCGCCCCTGGTCACCGTGCGCGTGGGCGACCCGGTCGACGTCAAGCGGCGCTCACCCGACGCCGACACCAAGCGGATCATGAAGGCGATCTCGACGCTGCTGCCCGAGGAGGCCCGGGAGCCCTACGAACCCACGCCCGAGGAGCTGGCCCGCACCTACCCGCCCGGCTACCAGGGCGACCCCGCGGCGGAGGCGGAGCGCCGCCCCGGCACCGACGCATAGGCGCCGGGCCATCAGCCGGCGCCAGGGCCTGCGGCGAAGGTTGCGATCTCCTCGATGTGGCGGGGGAGCAGCTTCCACGCGGCGTCCGTTGTGATGCCCCAGACCGCTGCCGGCGCTTCGCCGGTGCGTCGGCGCGTGCCCGCTACCTTGCGCTCCGTGGCAGACCGGCGTTCGCAGCTCGTCGACACGGGCATCGAGCTGGCGATGCTCCAGCGGTTCCAGGACCTGCTGGCCAGCGTCGACACCCGCACCATCACCGAGGCTGCCGGTGTCACCACCGGGTCGTTCTTCCACCACTTCCGGAACCGGGGCCACTTCGCCGACGCCGTCGTCGCCCGCTTCGAGCAGCTGTGGTCGGACTCGGTCGACGCGCTCGTCGCCGACGTCGAGGCGCTCGCCACGGTCGAGGGCGTCGGGGTCCGCGAGCTGGTGCAGCGCCGGGACTGGGAGAAGATCGAGGCCCAGGAGGAGCAGGGCTACCTGTTCCACCTGCTGTGGGTGGCCCGCCACCGCCCGGTGAGCGAGGTGGGAGAGACCCTGGCCAACGACGTCCTGCAGCGGGCCTACGACCGGCTCTTCGACTCGGTGGTTCCCGCCTACGCCAAGGCGGTGGCCGCGATGGGTCGCGAGATGCTGCCCCCGTTCGACGAGCTCGACCTCGCCGTGACGATGAACGCGCTGGTCGACGGCATCCAGATGTGCCACCGGGTCCACCCGGACCGGGTTCGCGACGGGCTGTTCTCCGATCTGGTGGCCAGCACGTTCGTCGCCCTCACCCGCCCCCGCGGCGAGCAGGCGGCGGGCGTGGACCTGGCATCGCTGGAGGCCGATCTCATCCCGGGGTCCGCGTGGCGGCGCCGGCCGGCGAGGGAGGGCGAGACGTGGCGGGTGATCGCCGATGCCGCAGCGCCCCTGTTCGACCAGCGCCCGGTGGCCGGGGTGAAGGTCGCCGAGGTCGCCGCCGCCGGCGGCATGAGCACGAGCACCGTGTACCACCTCTTCGGGCGCGTGAGTGCCGTGGCCGCCTGCGGGTGGGCCCGCCACCTGCCCGAGCTGGAGGCGATCGCCGTGCTCCCCATCACCCCGGACGAGGGTCCGATCGAGCGGATGGAGCAGGTCCTCACCCGGTACGTGGAGCTCGGGATCCGCCACCGGGGGGCGATGGAGGGCCTGATGACGGAGGTCCTGGCGGATGCCCGGGCCGGCGGGACCGACCCGATCTCGGCCCGCGTGATGGACACCGTGCCGCTGGCGTCCCTGCTCACGCCGCACCTCCGGGAGCTCCGCATCCGGGGGAAGCTGCGTCGGCGGATCGACAGCGACACCCTGTCCCGCTCGATCATCGAGCTCGTGACGATGCGGGCCCTCGCGACACCAGGTGACCCGGTCGAGCGCATCATCGACGACACGTTCGGCCTCGTGCTCGAGGGCGCGCTCGTCGGGGGTGGAGCCCGGTGATCACGCCGGACGCGCGAGGCGGGCGAACCCGGGGGTTCGCCTCACCTCGCTCGGTCG
>DASUEE010000040.1:0-3614 GCA_036275235.1 Acidimicrobiales bacterium
CGACGACGTGTGGGAGGTGATGATCAACGCGCCGGATGCCATCTTCGTGAAGCGGCATCGCGGCCCGTCCGGCTACCACGACGAGGTCTTCCACGACGACGAGCACGTCATCCGGACGCTGACCAAGATCCTCGACGACGCGTCCGGCGCCCACCGGAAGCTCGACCCCACCGAGGGGCTGCAGGACGCCCAGCTGGACGACGGCGCACGCCTCCACATCGTGCACGGCGACGTGTCCCGTGGCGGCCACGTGATGGTGAACATCCGCAAGTTCACCGGCGTCGCGTTCCGGCACCTCGAGCAGCTCGTCGATCGCGACATGCTCAGCGCCCAGGCCGCCGAGTTCCTGCGGGCCTGCGCGAAGGCCCGCCTCACCGTCGTGTTCGCCGGTGCGCCCGGCTCGGGCAAGACCACCCTGCTGTCCTGCACGGCGGCCGAGCTCGACCCGTCGCTGCGTGTCGTGGTGGCCGAGGAGGTCTTCGAAGCCGACATCCCCCTCCCGAACGTGGCGTCGATGCAGACACGGGCCACCCGCGCCGACCGGCCTGCGGTCGACCTCCGCCGTCTCGTCGCCGGGTTCCTGCGCATGGCCCCCGACGTGGCCATCGTCGGCGAGGTGCGCGACCGCGAGGCGCTGCCGCTGCTGCTGACGCTGTCGTCCGGGGTGAAGGGCTACACGACCATCCACGCCGGGTCCGCGAGGCAAGCCCTCTCGCGCCTGCGGTTCATCTGCCAGCTCGCCGACACCTCGAGCGAGATCCCGATGGCCGCGCTGAACAGCCTGGTGTCGGAGTCCATCGACGTCGTGGTGCACTGCACGCGCGATCGCGGCGGGCCGCGGGTCACCGAGATCATCGCCGTCGAGGACCAGGCCGCCGGATACGACGCCACGCAGTTCACGGTCACCGACGTGTTCCGGCGCGGCCGGCGCGACCGCCCGCTCGAGTGGACCGGGCTGCTGCCCGACCGGGTGGGTCGGGCCCTCGAGGACGCCGGCTACGACCTGCGCCAGCTCCTTGGCGTACCGGACCAGGCCCGCCAGGTGCGCGCCGACGACCCGCTCGACCTCCGGCCGCCCACGGAGGTGGGAGGGTGACCGCGGTCGCCCTGCCGGTCCTCGCCGCACTGGGCGTCTACTACGCGTTCACCGCCGTCGCCTACGGCTGGCGAGGCCTCGGGCTCGCCCCGGCCCTCGAACGTCGTCGCCGGCGACCCGTGGTGCAGGAGTGGCTCGTGCAGGCCGGCCTCGGCGACATCCGCCTGCGGGACTTCGCCGCCGTGATGGTCCTCCTGTTCGTGCTGGGCACGCTGGTGACCTACGCCGTCTTCGGCGCCATCGCACCTGCCCTCGCCGTCGGTGCGTTCGCGGCGAGCACGCCGCTGGCCTCCTACCGCGTCCGCCGTGCCAACCGGCGCTCCCGCGCCCAGGACGCGTGGCCGCGGATGATCGAGGAGGTCCGGATCCTCACGAGCTCGCTGGGACGGTCGATCCCCCAAGCCCTCTTCGAGGTCGGCAGGCGGGCACCGGACGACATGCTCCCGGCGTTCGACGCCGCCCACCGGGAGTGGCTCATCTCCACCGACTTCGAGCGCACCCTCACCGTGCTCAAGGCCGGTCTCGCGGACCCCACGGCCGACGCCACGTGCGAGACGCTGCTCGTCGCCCACACCGTCGGGGGCAGCGACCTCGACCGCCGGCTGGAAGCCCTCATCGAGGATCGCATCCAGGACACCCAGGGGCGCAAGGACGCACGCGCCAAGCAGGCTGGTGCCCGCTTCGCCAGGCGGTTCGTGGTCTTCGCCCCCTTCGGCATGGCCCTGGCCGGCATGTCCGTCGGCAATGGTCGCCAGGCGTACCAGTCGGCCACGGGCCAGACGCTCACGCTCTTCGCCGTGCTCCTCGTGGCCGGGTGCTGGCTGTGGGCCGGCCGCATCCTGCGGCTGCCCGAGGAGGAGCGGGTGTTCGATCGATGACACGCGTCGCCGTCACGTCGGGCCTCGTCTTCTGGGTGGGCGCCACGCTCCTGCTCAGCCGCCACCGCTGGTTCGCCCGACGGCCTCTCACCGACCGGCTGCGCCCGTACGAGCCCGGCGGCCTGGCGACGGCCGGCGGCGGCCACGGCATGCTCTCCGTCGACACCTTCGCCGAGGTGATCGGGCCGTTGGCGCGCACCGTGGGCGAGCGCTTCGCCCGACTCGTGGGCATCAACGAGGAGCTCGCGGTGCGCCTCGAGCGCGTGCACAGCGACCTCGACCCCACGGCCTTCCGCGTCCGCCAGCTCGGGTGGGCCGTGCTCGGCGGGTTCGCCGGGGTGCTCGCGGCCACCGCCATCCGTCCGCCCGCCGTGGTGGTGCTCCTCTTCGTCATCGGCGCGCCGGCACTGTCCTTCCTGTTCGTCGAGCAGCAGCTCGCCCTCGAGTCCGACCGACGCAAGCGGCGCCTCTTCCTCGAGCTGCCGGTCGTCTCCGAGCAGCTGGGCATGCTCCTGTCGGCCGGTTTCTCCCTGGGCGCCGCCCTCCAGCGCCTCGCGACGCGTGGCCAGGGCGTGAGCGGCGAGGACCTCCGGCGTGTCGTCGCCCGCGCGCGCCAGGGTGTGACGGAGGTCGATGCGCTGCGGGAGTGGGCGGCGATCGCCGACCTCGACGCGCTCACCCGGCTCGTCGCCGTGCTCGCCCTCAACCGCGAGGCCGGGGACCTCGGCCGCCTCATCGCCGAGGAGGCGCGGTCGATCCGCCGCGAGGTCCAACGGCAGCTCGTCGAGCAGATCGAGCGGCGGAGCCAGCAGGTCTGGATCCCCGTCACCGTCGCCGCGCTGGTCCCCGGCGCCATCTTCATCGCCATCCCGTTCCTCGAGGCGCTGCGCGTGTTCAGCGCCTCCTAGACCCGCAACGACAGGAGCCCCCCATGACCCGACCGACCACCGCAGCCTCGTCCCACCGGGTCCGAGGCGACCGCGGCGAGGGTGTCATCTCGACGGCGATCGCGGTGCTGATCATGGCGCTGCTCGGCGCCGCGATGTGGTTGACCTTCGACAGCATCTGGAGCGACACGGCCGAGAACACGGAGGACCAGGTCAACATCATCGGGTCCGACAGCGGCGGCGGCGCCGGCTGACGTGGCGCGGTCCGGCCGCGCCCGGGCGGCGCGGCGCGCCGACCGCGGAGCCGGGCTCTTCTCCACCGCGTTCGCGTTCACGGTCTTCCTGATCTTCCTGCTCTTCACCGTGCAGGTGATCTTCGGGCTGTACGCCCGGACCACGGTCACCGCCGTGGCGAGCGACCTCGCCCAGCGAGCGGCCAGCGAGGGCCCGGCCCTCACCGAGGCGCGCTTCGCCGAGTACGAGCAGGAGGCCCGCCGTCGGCTGGGGCGCTACGGCGACGACGCCGAGTTCCACGTCGACCTCCTCGATGCCGACGACGACGGCACCGACGACACGGTGGCGGTCACGGTCGATGCCGCCCTGCCCGTGCTCCTCCCGGTGCGGTGGTCCGGCTACAGCCCCACGGAGTTCCGGCGCACGATGCGCGCCCGCCTCGAGGTCTTCCAGGAGGCCCGCACGTGACGAGCGCGGTCCGGCGAGGTGAGCGCGGCCAGGCGGGCGGCATGGAGGTGC
>DASUEE010000041.1:0-12187 GCA_036275235.1 Acidimicrobiales bacterium
CGATCAGCGCACCTTGCCGATCACCTCGTCGGCGTACCGGTTCAGACTGTCCCGGGTGTCGTTCCAGAACGGGAACGAAGGCAGCATGATGCGCGAGACGCCGAGGTCGGCCATCTCCTTCACCGCATCGAGGGCGCCCCGGCCGAAGGCGGCGGCGCCGGCGCTGACCTCGATCGCATCGGGGTCGCGTCCGTGCTCGGCCGCGGTGGACCGCACGACCTCGATCAGCCGGGCGAGCTCGGGGGCCTCGCCCCGACCCGGGAAGAAGCCGTCGCCCAGGCGCCCTGCCCGGCGAGCGGCGATGTCCGTGTGGCCACCGATGTGGATCGGGATGGCGCCGTCGACCGGACGGGGTCGAGAGATGCAGTCCCGGAAGGAGGTGAACTCCCCGTCGAACGTGGCCCGGTCCTGGCTCCAGAGCGCTCGCATGGCGCCGACGTGGTCGTCGGTGCGCCGCCCGCGCTCGTCGAACGGCACGCCGATGGCCTCGAACTCCTCCTCGAGCCACCCGACCCCGATGCCGAGCTCGACCCGCCCTCCCGAGAGCTGGTCGAGGGTGGCCAGCTCCTTGGCGAGCACCACCGGGTTTCGCTGCGGCAGGATCAGGATGCCGGTGGCGAGGCGGATCGTGGAGGTCGCGGCCGCCACCCACGTGAGCCAGATGAGCGGATCGGGGATGTCGAAGTCCTCGCCACCGGGCATCTTCCCCGACGGGTCGTACGGGTACTGCGACTCGTAGCCGGCGGGCACGACGACGTGCTCCACGGTCCAGAGCGACTCGATCCCAGCGTCCTCGGCGGCCCGAGCGAACTCGGTGGCGGCGTCGGCGTGGACGAAGGGGCCGGTGTTGGCGAAAGCGATCCCGAACTCCATCAGCGGAACGTACCGCCGACCGTCACCTCGACGGGGCGCGGTCGGCCGCAGCGAGTGCAACGGAGGGGCTGCCAGTTTCCAGAAGCGGGTGCAACGGAGGGGCTGCCAGTTTCGAGAACGGGTGCTCCGCCGGGGCTGCCAGCTCCGGAAGGGGGTCAGGTCTCGAGGGGGCGGACCGCGGCCGAGACCTCGGCGAGGTGGTCGTCCCAGCGCGCCGGCTCGCCGATGGGGACGACGACGAACTTGGAGGCCCCGACCTGCGTGAACCGCTCGAGCAGCGGCGGCAGTTCGGCGACGCTGCCGGCGACGACGTCGCCGACGTCGAGGTCGGGTCGGCGCCGGGAGAGGAACGCGGCGAGCGCGTCGGGGATGCCGCCGACGGCGTAGGGCACGAGCGCCCCGAAGTGCTCCGGGTCGATCTCGCGCCCGTGCTCGGCGGCGATGCGCTCGATCTCCGGACGGCCGTGGGCGACGTCGTCGGGCGTGCAGAAGCTGGGCAGCCACCCGTCGCCGAGGCGTCCGGTGCGGCGCAGCTCCGACGGGGCGACGCCGCCGAGCCAGATGTCGATGGGGCGCTGGATCGGGAACGGTCGCACCCGGGCAGCGTCGTACCGGTGGTGCGGGCCGTCGTGGTCGACGGCGTCCTCGGTCCAGAACCGCCGCAACAGCGGGAGGACCTCGTCGAACCGGCCGGCGCGCTCGCCGCGCTCGACGCCGAACGCCTGCTGCTCGGCCGGGTCGACCTGGCCGAGGCCGAAGGCCGGCAGCAGCCGGCCGCCGGAGAGCCGGTCGAGGGTGGCGAGCTCCTTCGCCAGGAGCATCGGGTTGCGGCCGGGGAGCACCAGGACGCTCGTGCCGAGCTTCAACCGGCTGGTGCGTGCGGCGGCGAACGCGAGGGCGATCAGCGGGTCGGGGCAGTCGTCGGTGATCTTCTCGGAGAGCCACAGGGAGTCGAACCGCAGCGCCTCCAGGGCGTCGACCAGGGCGGCGAAGCCCTCGGCGTCGCCGCTGGCGGTGCGGGTGCCGAGGCCGAAGCCGATGCGGACCTTCACGGTCGGCTCACAGGAGCGAACGGAGCAGGTCGCGCGTGCGGACCCGCTCGTCCTCGGTGGCACCGAACTCGCTCGCGGCGAGGTCCGTGACCCCGGCGTCGGCGAAGGCCCGGAGGCGCTCGCCGACCTCCTCGGCGGAGCCGATCACGGCCAGGTCGGCGGGGCCCTCCAGCCCCTCGCGGTCGAGCATGGCGCGGTACGACGGGAGCTGGCCGTAGATGGCGTAGACCTGCGCGGCCCGTCGACGGGCACCCTCGACGTCGTCGGTGACGCACACGGGCACGCCGGCCGTGACGAGCGGGTCCGGGTTGCCGGCCGCCTCGGCGGCCGCCCGCAGCGTCGGCACGGTGTGGCCGGCGATGGTCTTGGGCCCGGTCATCCACAGGATCGTGCCGGCGGTGCGGGCGCCGGCCAGCTTCAGCACCTGCGGGCCGAGCGCCGCCACCTGCACGGGCACGGGCACGGCGCCGGGCACGTCGAGGGCGAGCGTGGCCGACAGGGTCTCGCCGTGGACGTCGACGGGTTGCACGTCGACCAGGGGCATGAGGATGTCGAGGTACTCCCGCAGGTGGCGGACGGGCCTCTCGAAGGACATGCCGTACATGTGCACGACGACGGGCTCGTGCGAGAGGCCGATGCCCAGCGTGAGGCGCCCGCCGCACGCCACCTGGGTCGTGAGCGCCTGGGCCGCCAGCGCCGCCGGATGGCGCGGGTAGGTGGGCACCACGGAGGTGCCGAGCTGGATCGAGGACGTGCCCTGGCCCACGAGGGCGAGCAGCGTCAGCGCGTCGTAGCCGAAGATGTGCGGCACCCAGTAGGCGTGGAAGCCCTCCGCCTCGGCGGTGGCGGCGTCGGCCACCACCTCCTCGATGGTGCTGGTGGCGGCTGCGCCGCTGAAGATCCCGATGCGCACCGCGCCCTCCTCGTGTTCCCTGGGGGCTGCCAGAACCCCGTACGGGACGGAAACTAGACGGGCACGTCGGTCGCAGGGCTGGCACGCCGGGACGGGCGGCGGTCGAGCGCGGCCACGGTGACGCCGACGAGGAGGAGGGCGACGCCGGCGGCCGAGGCGGCGGTGAGGTCCTCGCCGATCACGGTCACGCCGAGCAGGACCGCGGTCATCGGTTCGGCCAGCGACAGGAGGGTCGCGGTGGCGACCGGCGTGTCCCGGACCCCGCGGGTGAACAGTGCGTACGACAAGGTGGTGGCGACGAGGCCGAGGTGCAGGGCCATCGCCGCGCCCCGGCCGGTGGCCAGCGGCTCGAGGGACGACAGCCCGCCCACGAGGAACGTGACCGGCGCCAGCACCACCGCCGCCGACACGAAGGTCACCGCGGCGACCCGGTCGGCGTCGCCGGCCCGGGCGATCTGCTGCAGCGCGTAGGAGTAGAGGGCGTAGACCGCCCCGGCGCCCACCGCGAGGACGAGGCCGAGGCCGGGTCGCTCGGCGTCGCCGGGTTCGCCCGCCACCAGGACGGCGCCGGCGATGGCGCTGGCGGCGGCCACGAACCACCGGCGCGAGGGGGTGGTGCCGGCGAAGTGCCAGTCGACGAGGCCGCCCCAGATCGGGGCGGAGCCGATCCCCACCGCTGTCCCGAGGGCGACGCCGGCCAGCCGGACGCCGCCGAAGAACGTGAGCTGGTAGGCGGCCACGGAGGCCACGGCCGTGACCAGCCAGACCCGGGGGAGCGCGGCGGCACGGGCCCGCCTCGCCACGGCGACGGCGACGAGGCCGAGCCCGCCCACGGCCAGTCGGACCCAGCCGACGACCAGCGGGTCGATGTCGTCGGGTCCGAGCTCCTGCGCGGTCCCCGTGGTGCCCCACAGGACGGCGGCGAGGACGACGAGGACGGCGGCGGGCGCCGCCTTGGCGCTCAGGGCCGCTTGGTCCCGAGGTCGATCGGCCGGCTGACCGACTCGAAGAAGTCGTTGCCCTTGTCGTCGACGATGATGAACGCCGGGAAGTCCTCGACCTCGATGCGCCAGACGGCTTCCATGCCGAGCTCGGGGTACTCGAGCACCTCGACCTTGCGGATGTTGTCCTGGGCGAGGCGTGCCGCGGGTCCGCCGATGGAGCCGAGGTAGAAGCCGTCGTGCCGCTTGCAGGCGTCGGTGACCTGCTTCGACCGGTTGCCCTTGGCGAGCATGACGAGGGAGCCGCCCGCGGCCTGGAACTCGTCGACGTAGGAGTCCATCCGGCCGGCCGTCGTGGGACCGAACGAGCCGGAGGCGTAGCCCTCCGGGGTCTTGGCCGGACCGGCGTAGTACACGGGGTGGTCCCGCAGGTACTGGGGCATGGGCTCGCCGGCGGCGAGGCGCTCGCTGATCTTGGCGTGGGCGATGTCGCGGGCGACGACCATCGTCCCCGACAGCGACAGGCGGGTCTTCACCGGGTACTTCGAGAGCTCGGCGCGGATGGCGTCCATCGGCTGGTCGAGGTCGATGCGCACGACGTCCTCGGACAGGTCGTCCTCGGTGACCTCGGGCAGGAAGCGAGCCGGGTTCCGCTCGAGCTCCTCGAGGAAGACGCCGTCCGCCGTGATCTTGGCCAGGGCCTGGCGGTCGGCGGAGCAGGACACGGCGACCGCCACCGGGAGCGAGGCGCCGTGGCGGGGCATGCGGATGACCCGCACGTCGTGGCAGAAGTACTTGCCGCCGAACTGGGCGCCGATGCCGAACTCCTGGGAGAGCTTCAGCACCTCGGCCTCGAACTCGTGGTCGCGGTAGGCGTGGCCGAGCGGCGAGCCCTGCTTGGGCAGCGTGTCGAGGTACCGGGCGCTGGCGAGCTTGGCCGTCTCCAGCGCGGTCTCGGCCGACGTGCCGCCGATGACCACGGCGAGGTGGTACGGCGGGCAGGCGGCGGTGCCGAGCGAGCGGAGCTTGTCGTCGAGGAACGCGAGCAGCCGCTCGGGGGAGAGGAGGGCCTTGGTCTCCTGGTACAGGTAGCTCTTGTTGGCCGAACCGCCGCCCTTGGCCATGAACAGGAAGCGGTACTCCATCCCGTCGACCGCGGCGATCTTGATCTCCGCCGGGAGGTTGGTCTTGGTGTTCGCCTCCTCCCACATGGTGAGGGGGGCCATCTGGGAGTAGCGCAGGTTGTCGCGCTGGTAGGTGTCGAACACGCCCCGGGCGAGGGCCTCCTCGTCGCCGCCGGGGGTGAGCACCCGCCCGCCGCGCTTGGCCTTGATGATCGCCGTGCCCGTGTCCTGGCACATCGGCAGGATCCCGCCGGCCGAGACGTTCGCGTTCTTCAACAGGTCCGTCGCCACGAAGCGGTCGTTCGCCGAAGCCTCGGGGTCGTCGAGGATGTTCCGCAGCTGCTGGAGGTGGCTGGTGCGGAGCAGGTGGGCGATGTCGTGCATCGCCTCGGCGGCGAGGGCGGTCAGCGCCTCGGGCTGGACCCGCAGGAACTGCTCGCCGCCGAGGTCGACCGACTCCACGCCACCGATGTCGAGGCGGCGGTAGGCGGTGTCGTCACCGGACGTGGGGAGCAGCGGTGCGTACTCGAACTCGGTCACGCCGCGAGCATCGCGCAAGCGGTCGTCAGCGCCCTCGTCGCGTGAGGACCTGCAGGACCCGCTTGGCGATCAGCACACCCGTGACCGGTCCCACGAGCGCCAAGCCGATCGGCGACCACGTGGGGCGCGCCGGCGTCTTCGCCTTCGCCTTCGGCTTCGCCGCGGGGGCCGACTTCGCGGGGCGTGCGGGCTGCTTCCGGCTGCGCGCATCGGACAGGCGCGTGACGGTCTTGCGGGGCGGAGCGGTGTCGTCCTCGACCCGGGGGGCGTCCTCGGGCTCCTCGCCCTCCGGGACGATGCCGAGCCGCTCGGCGAACTTGTCGAGGTCGGGCTTGTCCTGCTCGTCCTCGGGGTGGTGGCCCGGACGCTGGTCCTCGGGCACCGTGCCGGTGCGACCCTTGGTGCCCGGCCGCTGGTGGCCGGTGAGGTCGGTCGCCGTGGCGTCTGGGTCGAGCGCCGCCACCTTGCCGGATCGACGCAGCTCGGGTTGCTGGGGGTTCGCCATGGTGCCGCTTTACCCCCGGCCGGGGGGCGGCATGCGATGGGCGGGCGTGACGCCCGTCGCCCCCGCTCGCCTACGAGGAGGCGAGCGCCGGCGCGCCGGCGTAGGGACGGGGATCGCCCGGCGCCGGGATGTCCGGCGCCTTCCAGGACATGATCCGCGCCAGGTTGTCGACCACCGGCCGCCACTGCTCGGGGTCCCACCCCTGCGCCCAGCCGAGCAGCGTGCCGTCGATGCCGAGGTGCACGAGGGCCGGGAGCTCGTCGAGCTGGAGGCTCTTCACGAACGCCTTCTCGGGATCGCACAGCACGAACAGCGAGTCCGCCCAGGGACCCACGAACTGGCGGGCGTCGTCGGGGGCGGCGGTGACGACGAAGCCGACGCGGACGTCCGCCTGGCGGAACACGTCGAGGATGCGTCCGGCGGTGTCGAGCAGCCAGGCGCTCTCGTACTCGTAGGGGTCGAGCACCACCACGCAGAGGTGGAACGTGGTCAGCCACTGGTCGAGCGGGAGCTCCGCGCCGGAGAGGTGCGTGAGCGTGACGTCGCCTGAGGGGTCGGTCGGCACGGGCGGGCAAGGTAGCGCAGTAGGTTCCGCGCCAGCAGATCCGAACCGCTGAAGACGGAGAGACGCCGATGGTCCTCGCAGCCGTGCGCGACGACACCTACAACCTGTTCCTGTTCCTGCACATCGTCGCCGCCGTCGTGGCGTTCGCATCGGTGCTGCTCAACCCGATGCTCGAGGCCTTCCTGCGCAAGACCGAGGGCGCTGAGACGATCCGGGATTGGTCGGCGTTCAACGTCTGGTACACGCGGCTCTTCTCGTTGGGCGGGCTCGCCGCCCTGTTCGTCACCGGGATCATCATGATCCTGCTGTCCGACGATGTGATCGAGTTCTCCGAGAGCTGGATCTCGCTGAGCTTCCTCGTGTGGATCGCCATGGGCGGCGTGCTGAGCGCCATGGTCCTGAAGGGCCAGAAGCTCATGGCCGCCGGTGACCTGTCCGGCCGGAGCAAGGCGGTGCTGGGCAACCAGATCACGTCGGTGCTGGTGCTGGTCGCCCTCTACCTGATGGTCTTCAAGCCGGGCGCCTGACCCCGTGCACCCCATCGAGCGGCTCCGCTACGTCGCCCGGTCGGGCGGTGTCGACCACGGCGCCCTCGCCGAGGAGACGGCGCGGGCGCTCGCCGGGTTCGTCGACGACCCGTCCGGCCTGGTCACGGCCTGCCGGCGCATCGTCGACCGGCACCCCACCTCCGGCCCGATGTGGTGGCTGGCCGCGCACGTCCTGGCCACCAACGACCCCCGCGCTGCGGCGTTCCGCTGCGTCTCCACGCTGCAGGACGATCGCACCGCCGCAGCGCTCGCGTACGAGCTGCCCGACGACGTCACCGTGACCGTGGTCGGCTGGCCCGAGCAGGTGGGCACCGCGCTCGTCCGCCGGGGCGACGTGCGGGCTCTGGTGGTCGACGCGCTGGGCGAGGGCGCAGGGCTGGTCCGCCGCCTCGACCACGCCGACACCTCCGCGGAGGAGGTGCCGCCCGCCAACGTCGCCGGCGCCGTGCGCTGGTCGAACCTGGTCCTGCTCGAGGCCTCGGCGGTCGGGCCGGACGGCTTCGTGGCCGTGGCTGGCTCCCATGCGGCCGCCGCCGTCGCCCGCGACGCCGAGGCCGAGGTCTGGCTCGTGGTGGGCGAGGGGCGGCTGCTGCCGGAGCGCCTGTGGGCCTCGGTGGTCGACCGCCTCGACCAGGCGGGAGAGCCGTGGGAGCTGGACGAGGAGCTGGTGCCCCTGGCGCTCGTCGACCGGGTCGTGGGTCCGAAGGGCCTCGAGTCCCTCGACGCGATGCGGCGCCGCACCGACGCCCCCGTGGTGCCCGAGCTGCTGACCTCACCCCGCTGAGCCGCCATGGAGCCCGAGCCGACGGTCGACGTCGTCATGCCCGCCCGGGACGAGGCGCCCACCGTGGCGGCGAACGTCGCGGCGGCGATCGGGTGCCGGTACGTGCGCCAGGTGATCGTGGTCGACGACGGCTCCAGCGACGGCACCGGCGAGATCGCCGCGGCCGCCGGGGCGCGGGTGCTGCGCCGGGACCCGGGCGGGTCGAAGGCGCACGCCATGGACGAGGGGGTGCGGGCGTCCGACGCCAGCCACGTCCTGTTCGTCGACGCCGACTGCACCGGGCTCACCAGCGCCCACCTCGACGCCATCTGCGAACCGGTGCTCGCCGGCGACGCGGAGATGAGCCTCGGCGCCTTCGACTACGGCTGGCTCGTGACCTGGCTGGTGCTCGTGCTGCCCCCGCTGTCGGGGGAGCGGATCATCCCCCGGTGGGTGTGGGAGGCCGTCCCGCCGGAGCGGCTGGACGGCTACACCATCGAGAGCCGCATCGACCAGGTGATCGCCGAGGGCCGTCACCGCACGAGCGTGCGGCGCATGCGGGGCGTGTTCCACCGCACCAAGCGCGACAAGCTCGGCCGGCTCGAGGGCTACCGCCGCACGTTCCGCATGTACCGCGACCTGTTCGGGCTGCTCCGCCCGTGGGGCGACATCCCCTGGCGGGCCTACGGGTGGTACCTGCGGAGCCTCTCCGTCGACCGCCCCGCAGGCTGACCCCCCATCCCGTTCTGGGATGCCGGACCCCGCGCATGCGGGGGGATCGGTACCCCAGAACCGGGTGCGGGGTGGTCAGGCGGCCTTGGCGCCGGCGACGAGGCGGCGGGCGATGACCTTCAGGCAGAGCGTCTCGTCGGCGCCCTCGAAGATCGACAGCACGCGTGCGTCGACCCAGTACCGGCTCACCGGGTACTCCTCGGCGTAGCCGTAGCCGCCGTGGATCTGCAGGGCCTCGCGGGTGACCCACTCGGCGGCCTTGCAGACGTACGCCTTCACGAGCGTGGCCTCCATCGCGCCCTGGCCCTTGGCCATCATCTTGGCGACGGCGTAGGAGAACTGGCGGCTGGCCTGGATGATCACGGCCATGCGGGCGAGCTTCACCTGGGTGAGCTGGTACTCGCCGATGGGCTGGCCGAACACGGCCCGGTCCTGGGCGTACTGCACGGCCTCCTCGTAGGCGGCCTGCATGACGCCGACGGCGCGGGCCGCGGTCTGGAGGCGGCCGTTCTCGAAGCCCTCCATCTGCAGGTAGAAGCCGCGGCCGAGGCCGTCCTCGCCGCCGATCAGGTTCTCGGCGGGGACGAACCAGCCGTCGAGGGCGATCTCGTAGGAGTGCATGCCGCGGTAGCCGATGGTGTCGATCGGCCGGCCCTCCATCTTCCCGCCGTGGCCGTCCTCGAACTCGAAGCCGTGGCCGTCGCCCTGGGGCTTGGGGACGATGAACATCGACAGTCCCTTGTGGCCCAGCGAGCGGTCCGGATCGGTGCGGGCGAGCAGCAGCAGCACGTCGGCCCGGGCGCCGAAGGTGCACCAGGTCTTGACCCCGTTGATGCGCCAGCCCTCGGTGCCGTCGTCGAGCGTGTCGCGGGTGGCGGTGCACTTGATGCCGGCGACGTCGGAGCCGTAGTCGGGCTCCGTCACGGCGACGGCGCACAAGACCTCGGTGGTGGCCAGCTTGGGGAGCCAGTGCTCCTTCTGCTCCTGGGTCCCGCCCTTCTCCACCGCCCGCGTCATGATCTCGGGGCGGGTGATGAGCGAACCGCCGATGCCGAGCGAGCCCCGGGACAGCTCCTCGGTGGCGACGACCATGCCCATGTAGTCGGACTCCGTGCCGGAGGCGAACCCGCCGAACTCCTCGGGGATCGAGAGGCCGAAGGCGCCCAGCTCGGCGAGGCCGGAGATGACGTCCTCGGGGACATCGCCGTTGGTGCGGTGCACGTGCTCGGCGTGGGGTCGGATCTGGTCCTCGGCGAAGCGCCGGAACGTGTCCTGCACCATCTCGAAGTCGTCGTCGAGGTGTCGGGGTCCGGCGCCCTCGATGGACGTGAGGAACTCGGCCGATCGGAACTCGCCGACGAACTCGCGGGTCGCGTCGAGGGCACCCGGCTCGGCGCCCCACTCGACCTCGCGGCCGAAGAGCTTGGCGGCGAGGTCGCCCACGGCATCGGCGGCGAACGCGCAGGCGATCCGGGCCTCGGTGTCGCCCTTGGCGCCGTAGTCGAGCAGGGTCGCCGACATCTCCACCGCGGCGGTGGCGTGGGCCAGGTCGTAGGCCAGCACCTGGTTGGCGTCGAGGTCGCCGAGCTCGGCGAGGCGCTCGGAGGCCCGGCGCAGGACCCCCCGGGCGGTGTCGATGGCGGCGGCGGCACGGTCCAGGTCCGGGGCAGTCATGGCCGCAGGGTACCGGTGGGTAACCAGGGCCTTCCAAGCAGGTCTACGGGCGTGGTGCGGGCTGCTGCGGCGCCGCCACGGCCGCACGCGCCGCGAGCATCGCCACCAGCTCCCCGGCCGGGACCGGACGGCCGACGACGTGCCCCTGCACGTCGTCGCACCCGAGCGTCCGGAGCAGCTCGAGCGTCCGCACGTCCTCCACGCCCTCGGCGAGCACCCGGAGGTCCAGGTTGTGGGCGAGGTCGACGATGGTGCGCACGATCATCAGGTCGCCGCGGTCGTCGGCCATCTGGGACACGAAGGAGCGGTCGATCTTCACCTCGTCCACGGGGAGCCGACGCAGGTAGCTGAGCGAGGAGTAGCCGGTGCCGAAGTCGTCGATCGAGGTCTGCACGCCGATGTCCCGCAGGCGGCCGAGCACGTCGAGGGCGAGGACGGGGTCGTCCATCAGCTCGGACTCCGTGACCTCGCACTTGAGGCGGTGGGGCGGCACGTCGAGCTCGGCGAGGAGGGCCTGGATCCAGTCGGTGAGGTGGCGGTCCGACAGGTTGCGGGCCGACAGGTTCACCGCCATGCACACGTCGATGCCGCCGTCGCGCCAGGCCCTGGCGGTGCCGATCGACTCCCGCGCGACGAACCGGGCGAGGTCGTGGACCAGCCCCGACACCTCGGCCAGCCCGACCACCATCTCGGGGTCGAGGTCGCCCATCACCGGGTGGCGCCAGCGCAGCAGCGCCTCGCAGCCCGTGATGCGGTCGAGCGCGAGGTCGAGCACCGGCTGGTAGTGCATGCGCAGGGGCCCGCCGTGCGGGCCGCCCAGCGCCTCGTGCAGGTCGGCGAGCAGCGTGAGGCGCTCGATCGACGACTGGTCGTCGGCCGGCGAGTAGGCACGCCACCCGCCTCCGGCTCGCTTCGCCGCGTACATGGCCACGTCGGCGCGCTGGGTCAGCAGATCGGCGTCCTCGGCGTCGTCGGGGAAGGTGGCGATGCCCAGGCTGGCCGTCGCCTTCACGGTCACGCCGTGCAGCACGAAGGGCTCGGCCATCGCCGCCGTCACCTTCTCGACCACCTGCATGGTGCCGGCGTCGGTGCACTCGGTGAGCAGCAGCGCGAACTCGTCCCCGCCGAGGCGGGCGATCGTGTCGCACTCCCGCAGCAGGTGGCGCAGCCGGTCGGAGAAGGCCATGAGCAGCTGGTCGCCGTACTGGTGCCCGAGGGCGTCGTTGACGTCCTTGAAGTGGTTCAGGTCGAGCAGCACGAGCGCGACCCGCTCACCGCGTCGCTTGCCCTCCACCAGCGCGGTCTGCAGGCGGTCGCGCAGCAGCGTGCGGTTCGGCAGGCCGGTGAGGCCGTCGTGCAGCG
Source organism: Acidimicrobiales bacterium (assembly GCA_036275235.1). GTDB lineage: Bacteria > Actinomycetota > Acidimicrobiia > Acidimicrobiales > Salinilacustritrichaceae > Salinilacustrithrix. The sequence goes on from DASUEE010000041.1 coordinate 11,593, forward strand.
CCTGGCGGCGCAGCGCCGACGCGACCATCGCCGCCGCCGTCACGTCCTCGAGGGCCAACCCGACCGCGCCCCCGGGGAGGCCGAACGCCCGGAGCGAGAACGTCTTCGTCGCGTCGGCGCCCAGCGGCTCCACGCGCTCCACCGTGAAGCCGTCCCCACCGCGGGCCACGAGGTGCGCCCGGAGCACGAGATCGTCGCCGAGCGCGCCCGGCAGCCGGGTCAGGCCCTGCCCCACGAGCGCGTCGGGGTCCGAGCCGAAGACCTCGCCGGCGGCGGGGTTCGCGGCCTCCACGGCGAGCCCCCCGTCGAGGGCCGGGCTCGGCCGGGCCACCAGGATCGCGGTCTCGATGTGCTCGACCACCTGGTGGTACAGCGCCCGCTCCTCCTCGGCGGCCCGGCGGGCCGAGACGTCGACCACCACGCCGCGCAGGCGGGCCGGCTGGCGCCCGGACGCAGGCTGCGCGCTCAGGACCTCGCGCAGGAACCGCCAGGTCGAGTCGGCGTGCTGCATGCGGTAGTCGACCTCGGCCGGCCGCATCGTGCGCACGACCGCGTCCCGGGCCGCGGCGAGGGGTTGACGGTCCTCGTGGTGCAC
>DASUEE010000042.1:0-10284 GCA_036275235.1 Acidimicrobiales bacterium
CGAGACGGCTCCGATCGACGGCGGTGCCGCCGATGACGACAGACGTGTCGCCTCCCACGTCCCCCATGGTCGCATCGCCGGCGGCAGAGCGCACGGACCGATCACGAGCCATCACGCCACTCCCGGCAGCCCGTCGATGCCGTGCGTGACAGCGTGGGTGATGAGCGCCTGGCGGTGCTCCCGCAGGAGGCCGATCTGGTGGGTCAGTTCCTCCGTGAGCTGATCTACTTGGTTTGCGTCTGCGTCCATCTCGGCAGCCAGTCGCCGTTGTCCCTCGACGGTTACCGCTGGAACCTTGATGAGCCGGAGGTCGGACCAGTTCACACGCGGGGTGCGCACGTTGCCTTGGCCGGCCTCACCGATCCCTCTCAGGCGGGCCGTCATCTGCCCAACGAACCACGAAGAGCGCACAAGGTGGTGCAGGAACTGTGGCTCCACGTCCGAGTTCGGCCTCAGCACCATGTAGTCGGGGCTCACCAGCCCTCGCTCTGAGGAGACGCCGACACCGCCCTGGAAGGCGCGAAGGCGGTTCAACACCACGTCCCCGACGTCGCAGACCTTGTAGTTCTCGAAATCAAGGGCCCTTGGGGGCTTGTCAGTCAGCCGGTGTCTCGGGACGACGCCATCGTGGATGGAGACCGCCAGAAGCACCGGCTGATCTGCCTTTCCGATTCGCGAGTCGTAGTTGGTCACCCATGCGGCGAACCTGGTGGCTGGCAACGACACGAGCAGTGACCGGATGAGCTCTTCCCCCAAGGATGCGTGGCGTTCGCGCGACAGATCGATGCACTGCTGCTGCTCCCCGATGAGCTCGTCGATGCGGGCGACCTCGTCATCGAGGTAGTCAGCGATGCGCCGTTGCTCCTCCGGGCTCGGTAGTTCGAGCCAGAGCTTGCGGATGACCTCTGCCGACACTCGTGCTTGGCTTCGTGTCACTGACTGGACACGGGACGACAGGCGCTGCGTGACGTCGTCCGAGATCAGACGCCAGTAGAGGAATCGCCGATCTGCTTCCCCGCTCATCTTGAGGACCACGAACTCGCCGGAGCACACTGCGAGCGCGTCGTGTGGTCTGGTGATGAGCACTCTCGGCTTGTGCGGGTTCAGACGTGAGACAAGCAGCTCCCCGCCGTCCACTCTCAGCTTGGCGCTTTCGATGGCGGAAGGTGCTTCCGGTGCTCCGCCGCCGAAGGTGTCGTGGTTGGGGATGCTGTAGTGGACGACGACGTCGTGCGAGCGCATCTCCTCGACCGACACGCTGTCCCGGCGCTCGCGCGCCACCCAGTCGAGCCGGATGGCCGTCATTTGGTGACCTCCGCGAGCAGCTTCAGGATCCGCTGCTGGCTGGCCTTGATCTCGGCGTCGATCTCAGCGAGCGGACGGGGCGGGACGTACCGGTAGAAGTGGCGGGTGAAGGGGATCTCGTAGCCGATCTTGGTCTTGTCGTGGTCCACCCAGGCGTCCGGGGCGTAGGGGAGGACCTCTCGCTCGATGAAGGCGTCGATGTCCTCATCGAGGGGGATGAGCTCGGTGTCGCGCAGCGACGGGTCCGGCTGGACGACGCCCTTCTTGTCCGTCACCGGGTCGCCGTCGGGATCCGGCACGGCCAGGTCAGCGAGGATGCCCTTGGCCTGTGCCGCTGTGACGTCGAGCGCCCAGCGCAGGTCGCCGGTGTCGTCGGGTTCGTCGTCGGAGCCCATCTCGATCCAGGCGGCGAGCGCGACCGGGACGAGCAGCTCCTCGAGCTCCTCGACCGACCCCGCCGACGTGCCCGACAGCTTCTGCAGGACCGTCTCGAGGAGCGCGCGGTGGTCGACGTCGAGCTTGGCGAACACCTTGCCCGAGCGCACCCTGGCCGTCGTGTCGTCGTTGATCTCGTAGCGGATCCGGAGTGGCCGCTCGACGGTGACCTTGCGGTAGCCGAAGGCGTCGTTCGGGAGGATCTTCGACCGGTCGCCCTCGGTGAAGTCCTCGTACAAGGCGGTGATCTCGGCGATGTGGGCTGGCGTCAGCTCGTTGCGCTTGTTGCCGAGGCTCTTGCGCATCTTCGCGTAGAGCTCCCGGGCATCGATGAGCTGCACCTTGCCGCGCCGTTCGGGCCGCTTGCGGTTGGTGACGACCCAGACGTAGGTGCTGATCCCCGTGTTGTAGAACAGCTGGTCGGGCAGGCCGATGATGGCCTCGAGCCAGTCCTTCTCGATGATCCAGCGGCGGATCTCGCTCATGCCGGAGCCGGCGTCGCCCGAGAACAGCGGGGAACCGTTGAAGACCACGGCGATGCGGCTGCCGCCGTCCTCGACCGACCGCATCTTCGAGATCATCTGCTGCAGGAACAGGATCTGGCCGTCGGATGTCGCCGGCAGCCCGGCGCCGAAGCGGCCGTCGAAGCCCTGCTCCGCGTGCTCGCGCTTGATCACCTTCTCGATGGTCTTCCAGTCCTTGCCGTAGGGCGGATTGGCGAGCATGTAGTCGAACCGCCGACCGTCGTGGCCGTCCTGGGTGAAGGAATCGCCGAAGACGATACGGGAGGCGTCCTGGCCCTTGAGGAGCATGTCGGTTCGGCAGACGGCGTAGGACTCGGGCTGCACCTCCTGCCCGAACAGGTGGAGGCGAGCGGTGGGGTTGATGGCGCGGAGGTGCTCCTCTGCGACGGTGAGCATGCCGCCGGTGCCGCAGGCGGGGTCGTAGACGGTGAAGATCTTCGATGGCGCATTGACCTGGTCGTCGCCGGCGAACAGCACGTTCACCATCAGCTCGATCACCTCACGTGGGGTGAAGTGCTCGCCGGCCTCCTCGTTCGACAGGTCGGCCGTGACCCGGATCAGCTCCTCGTAGATGTAGCCCATCTCGAGGTTGGAGACGACGTCCGGGTGGAGGTCGATCTCCGCGAACTGCTTGACGACCAGGTAGAGAATCTTCGCCTCGGCCATCTTGTCGATCTGGTTGGGCAGACCGAAGCGCACGAGCGCGTCGCGGGCGTTGGGCGAGAAACCTCGTACGTAGGCCTGGACGTTGCGGCGGATGTTGTGCTGGTCGGCGAGCAGTCCGGAGAACGTGAACCGCGTTGCGTTCCAGAACGGCTGCCCGGCCGCATGGGCCAGGACGTCGTTGGCGGCATCCCACTTCTCCGGTCCGAGCTGCTCTGCTCTCGCGACGACGGCGTCCTTCGTCGGTTCGAGCACGCAATCGAGCCGGCGCAGCACGCAGAACGGGAGGATCACGTCCTGGTACTGGTGGCGCTTGTAGTGGTCGCGGAGCGTCTCCTTCACCGACCAGATGAAGCTGAGCTTCTCCCGCTGCTTCGCGCTCAGCTCGCGGTTGATCGGCGCGACCGGGTCTACTCCGCCTACTGCGACCACTCGGCGATGCTACGCAGGGCGCGGACCTAGGGTGGTGCGGCCGCCACGATCCGGGGAGACGACATGGCCAACACCGACGACGCACGGGTCCGCGAGGCGGTCGAGCAGCTGCTCGCCGACTGCCACCCGAAGGAGCACGACAAGGTCGCCTTCCGGGGCGCCGTGTACGACGCCGGCCTGGCGTGGATCCACTTCCCCGAGGGCTGGGGTGGCATGGGGCTGGCGCCGACGCACCAGCGCACGGTCGACGTGCTGCTGCGCGAGGCGGGTGCGCCCGGGCCGGACCAGACCCAGTTCTTCGGGCTCGCCCTCGCCGGCCCGACCGTCGTCAGCCACGGCAGCGACGACCTGCGGGCCCGCACGCTGCGCCGGATGTACACGGGCGAGGACGCCTGGTGCCAGCTGTTCTCCGAGCCCGGTGCCGGCTCCGACCTCGCCGGCCTGGCCACGAAGGCCGTGCGCGACGGTGACGAGTGGGTGGTGTCCGGCCAGAAGGTCTGGAACACCATGGCCCACCTCGCCGACAAGGGGATGCTCGTCGCCCGCACCGACCCCGACCAGCCCAAGCACAAGGGCCTCACCTACTTCATGGTCGACATGCACGCGCCCGGCGTCGACGTCCGGCCGCTGCGCCAGATCACCGGCGAGGCCGAGTTCAACGAGGTGTACCTCGACGAGGTCCGCATCCCCGACGCCGACCGCATCGGCGACGTGGGCGACGGCTGGCGGGTGTCGATGACCACGCTGATGAACGAGCGCACGTCGATCGGCGGCGGTGGCGGCGCCGGCCAGCGCCCGGCGGGGTCGGGCCCGATCGCCGAGGCGGTCCGGATCTGGGGCGAGCTGCCTGAGCACCGCCGGACGGCGGCCGACAAGGCGAAGCTCGTCCACCTCTGGAGCCGGGCCGAGGCCTTGCGGCTCACCAACATCCGGGCCTCGCAGGCCCGAAAGGCCGGCAACCCGGGCCCCGAGTCGTCGATCGCCAAGCTCATGCTGGCGCTCGTCAACAAGGACATCTACGCGTTCTGCGTCGACCTGCTCGGCGCCCACGGCCAGATCGACTTCGACTACGAGATGCGCCGCGCCGACGCCATCGGGCTCGAGGGCCCGCCCGGCTCGGCCCGCAAGATGTTCCTGCGCTCCCGGGCCAACTCCATCGAGGGCGGCACGTCCGAGATCATGAAGAACATCCTCGGCGAGCGCGTGCTCGGCCTGCCCGGCGAGCCCCGCGTCGACAAGGACCTCCCCTGGAGGGACGTCCCCCGCTGATGCGGCGGTTGGCCCCGGCGCTCCTGGCTGCGGTGCTCGTCGTCGCGTGCGGCGACGACGAGGCCGCCACCGAGCGGCCGGCGGCGGTGCCCACCTCGGCACCCACGACCACCACCACGTCGGTGGAGCCGACGTCGACCACCTCCTCCTCGACGACGACCGCGCCCCGGTCGCCACTTCCGATCGACGACCTCGAGCTCGTCGTCGGCGGGCTGGCCGTGCCGTGGGACCTCGCGTTCGTGGACGACACGACGTTCCTGGTGACCGAGCGGGGAGGTGTCGTGCGGGTCGTCGAGGACGGCGTGCTGCGACCCGAGCCCGTGCTGCGGCTCGACGCCGTGTCGCGAGGAGAGGGCGGCGTGCTCGGCCTCGCGCTCCACCCCGACTTCCCGGACGTCCGCTCCGCCTACGTGTACTACACGGCCTCGGGTGGGAACACGCTGTCGCGCTTCGACGTCGGCGACGACCTGGCGCTGTCGGGCGAGCAGCGCCTCCTCGGGGGCATCCCTGCCGCGCCGACGCACGACGGCGGCCGCATCGCGTTCGGTCCGGACGGCCACCTGTACGTGACCACCGGCGATGCCGCGCAGCCCGACGAGGCCGCGAGCCTCGAGTCGCTCGCCGGGAAGATCCTGCGGGTGACGGCCGACGGTGGGATCCCCGACGACAACCCGTTCCCTGGGACCCCGATCTGGTCGTACGGCCACCGGAACCCGCAGGGCCTGGCGTGGACATCCTCCGGTGACCTGTACGCCACCGAGCACGGACCCTCCGGCGACCTCGGCCTCCGGGCCCGGGACGAGCTGAACCGCATCGTGCGCGGCGGCTTCTACGGCTGGCCGTTCCTCGCCGGCGACGACCGGACCGGTCGGGGAGAGCCGCCGGCGGAGCCGATCCCTCCCGTGGCCACCAGCGGACCGGACGAGACGTGGGCGCCGTCAGGCATCGCCGCGGTGCCGGCGATGCAGGGCGAGGCGCTGCTGTTCGCCGGCCTGCGCGGCGAGGCGCTCTACCGGCTCGACCTCGCCGGCGGCGGGCCGACGCCGATCGTCGAGGGGCTCGGGCGACTGCGCATCGCCACCGTCGGACCGGACGGGTGCCTCTACCTGGGCACGAGCAACACGGACGGTCGCGGCGACCCGGGCCCCGACGACGACCGCATCTTGCGGGCCTGCTGAGCCTGCAACGGAGCCGCTGCCAGTTTCGCGAGGGCGTGCAACGGAGCCGCTGCCAGTTTCGGGAGGGCGGTCTCGCTACCGGCCGCGGAACTCGGGTGGGCGCTTCTCGAGCAACGCCTGCACGCCCGGCACGTCGCGCCCGTAGCGACGACCGCGAGAACTTGACCGGGTGGTCAACTATCGTCCGCGCCCATGGCGATCACCACCCCGACGTACGTGACCGAGCGCCACCGCGACGACCTGCCGAACCCGATCCTCCCCGAGTTCTGGGTCCGGCATGCCGACGCCATCGACGCCGACCTCGCCGTGCTGCGGGCCGAGGGCCCGGTGTACCTGCCGGAGCCGGAGATCCCCGAGGAGATCCCGCTGCCCCAGGGGCCGGGGGCGTGGGCCGTCACCAACCACGCCGACATCCTCCACATGTCTCGCCACCCCGAGCTGTTCTCCTCGGCCCAGGGCATCGTCGTGATGGACCAACCGATGATGATCGTCGAGTACTTCTCCTCGATGATCGCCATGGACGATCCTCGTCACGCCCGTCTCCGCCGCATCGTGTCGGCCGGCTTCACGCCCCGCATGCTGAAGCGCCTCGAGGACTCCGTGCAGCAGCTGGCGTCGGAGATCGTGGACGAGATCATCGACCGGGGCGAGTGCGACTTCGTCGTCGACGTGGCCGCCCGGCTGCCGCTCAAGATCGTGTGCGACCTCATGGGTGTGCCGGACAGCCAGCTCCAGTTCGTGTTCGACCGGACGAACGTGATCCTCGGCGCCGGCGACCCCGAGTACACGCCCGAGGGCACCGACATCCTCACGGCGCTGCTCACCGCCGGCCAGGAGCTCGCTGCGCTGATGGACGAGGTCGCCGACGCCAAGCGGGGCGGCGACGGCACGGACCTCACGAGCATGCTCGTCAACGCCGACCTCGAAGACGACCGCCTCACCCACGCCGATCTGGCGAGCTTCTTCATCCTCCTGGTCGTGGCCGGCAACGAGACCACGCGCAACGCCATCGCGTGGGGCCTGAAGCTGCTCACCGACCACCCCGACCAGCGCCAGATCTGGGCCGACGACTTCGAGGGCGTCGCACCCACGGCGGTCGAGGAGATCGTGCGCATCGCCAGCCCGGTCACCTACATGCGCCGCACGGCCACGCAGGACCTCGAGCTGAACGGCACGCAGATCTCGGCCGGCGACAAGCTCGCGATGTTCTACCTGGCCGCCAACCGGGACGAGGCGGTGTTCGACGATCCGCAGCGCTTCGACATCCGGCGCTCGCCCAACACCCACGTCGGCTTCGGCGGGCCCGGTCCCCACTTCTGCCTCGGCGCTCACCTCGCCCGCCGAGAGATCACCGTGATGTTCCGCGAGCTGTTCCAGCGGGTCCCGGACATCCGGGCGGCCGGCCCGCCCGAGCTGCTGCTGTCCAGCTTCATCCATGGCATCAAGCACCTGCCGGCCGAGTTCACCCCGGGCGGGGCCGCCTGATGGAGCTGCACGTCATGGCCGCCGGCCGCCCGCTCACCCAGGCCCAGGCCTTCGCCCGGGCGGTCGACGAGGCCGGCCTCGACGGCATCGTCTACGTCGAGTCCGGCCGCACCGCCTACCTCTCGGTCGCCGCCGCCATCCTCGCCGCACCGACGCTCCAGTACTCCACCGGCATCGCGGTGGCGTTCCCTCGCAGCCCGACCGTGACGGCGAGCACGGCGTGGGAGCTGCAGGACGCGAGCGGTGGCCGCTTCCGGCTCGGTCTCGGCACCCAGGTGCGGGCCCACATCGAGCGCCGCTACGGCATGGACTTCGACCCGCCCGGCCCCCGGATGCGCGAGTACGTCCAGGCCGTGAAGGCGGTGTTCGAGGCGTTCCGCACGGGCAAGCTCGACTTCGACGGCGAGTACCACGAGCTGTCGCTGATGCCCCAGATGTGGTCGCCCGGACCCATCGACCACCCGGACCCGCCGGTCGACGTCGCCGCCGTGGGCCCGTGGATGGTGCAGATGGCCGGTGCGGTCGCCGACGGCGTGCACGTCCACCCGTTCCACTCCCGCACCTACCTCGAGCAGAACCTGCTGCCGGGCCTGCGCGAGGGCGCCGACGACGCCGGACGCAGCGTCGACGACCTCACCCTGTCCGTCCCGGTGTTCACGGTCCTGGGCGACACCGAGGAGGAGCGGGCGCGCTGGCGTGACCGCGCCCGGTTCCAGATCGCCTTCTACGGCTCGACGAAGAACTACGCGTTCATGTTCGACATGCTCGGCTTCGAAGGGACCTCCGCCGCGATCAACGACAAGCTCAAGGCCGGCGACCTCCAGGGCATGGCTGCGCTCATCACCGACGAGATGCTCGAGCACTACGCCGTGGAGTGCGCCTGGGACGACCTGGCCGACACCCTGAAGGCGAAGTACGACGGCATCGCCGACCGGCTCGTCCTGTACTTCGCCGAGGAGCTGCACGCGGCCGACCCGAAGGCGCTCGCCCGCTTCGGTGAGGTGGCGACCGCCCTGCACTGAGATCATTGGCGGGTGGCTCCCGACGACCGCACCACCACCTTCGCCGATCTCGGCCTGCGCGACGAGCTGGTCGCGCGCCTGGCGGAGCTCGAGTACGAGGAGCCGACGCCGATCCAGCGCGAGGCCATCCCGGTGCTGCTCGAGGGCGCCGACCTCCTGGGCCAGGCGGCGACCGGCACCGGCAAGACGGCGGCGTTCTCGCTGCCGCTGCTCCACCGGCTGGGTGATCACCCGGCGCCGGAGCCGACGGCGCTGATCCTGGTGCCCACCCGGGAGCTGGCGATGCAGGTCCAGCAGGCGGTGTCGACCTACGGGCGGGGCCTCGGCGTGCGCGTGGTGGCGGTGTTCGGCGGCCAGCCCATCCAGCGGCAGCTGAAGTCGCTCGAGCGGGGCGCGCACGTGGTGGTCGCCACCCCGGGCCGGGCCATCGACCTGATCGACCGGCGGTCCCTGAAGCTCGACGGCATCCGCACCGTCGTGCTCGACGAGGCCGACGAGATGCTCGACATGGGCTTCACGGAGGACATCGAGACGATCCTCGAGCACACGCCGAGCGAGCGCCAGACCGTGTTGTTCTCGGCCACGCTGCCCCGCCGCATCACGGCCATCGCCGAGCGCCACCAGCGCGACCCGCGGCGCATCACGATCGAGAAGGGCGATGTGGGCACCGACGCCGGCCTCGTCCGCCAGACGGCCTACGTGGTGGACCGCGCCCACAAGGCCGCCGCACTCGGCCGCATCCTCGACGTCGAGGCGGCGCCGTCGGCCATCGTCTTCTGCCGCACCCGGGCAGAGGTCGACGAGCTCACCGTCGCGATGAACAGCCGCAACCACCGGGCCGAGGCGCTGCACGGCGGCATGGACCAGGAGCAGCGCGACCGGGTCATGGGGCGCCTGCGTGACGGCACGGCCGAGCTGCTCATCGCCACCGCCGTGGCGGCTCGAGGCCTCGACGTCGACACGCTGACCCACGTCGTGAACTTCGACGTGCCCGCCTCGCCCGAGGCCTACGTGCACCGCATCGGACGGGTGGGCCGGGCCGGGCGCACGGGCACGGCCATCACGCTGGTGGAGCCCCGTCAGCGCCGTCTGCTGGCCAACATCGAGCGCCTCATCGGTCACCGCATCGACGTCGGGCGCCTGCCGACCGTCGACGACCTGCGGACCAGCCGCATGGAGCGCACGGTGGCGGCCCTGGAGGAGGTGCTGGCCGCCGGTGACATCGACGAGCACGCCGAGGTGCTCGACTCCCTCGACGAGTTCGACGACCGCAGCATCGCCCTGGCCGCCATCAAGCTCCTGCGCGACGCCGAGGGCGACGTCGACGACACCGAGATCCCCAGCGCGTCGCTGAAGGGGAAGGCGGGGAAGGGCAAGCCCGGGCCGGGGGCCGGGCCGGCCGGTCACCGCGACCGGGGTCGTCGCACCCCCGACGGTCCCACCGCCAGCGTGTACGTCAACCTGGGTTCCCGCTCGGGGGTCCGCCCGGCGGACCTGGTCGGCGCCATCGCCAACGAGGCGGGGATCCCCGGTCGGGAGGTCGGGCCGATCCGCATCGCCGATTCCTATGCTGTCGTCGGGGTGCCCGAGGGCGCGGTCGACGACGTGATCCGCGCCCTCAACAAGGGCTCGGTGCGGGGCAAGCAGGTGAAGGCCCGCCGCTTCGTTGAGTAGGCGGGTCGCGCTGCAGCGGGCGCGTCCGGTCATCGGGAGCCGTCGGTGGATGCGTGGTCCCACGTCAGAGCGACAACGGTCAGTGCGACCGGCGGACGAACGCGCCGATCGGTTCGTTCGTGGCTCTGGGGCACACCAACGCGCCGATCCTCCGGAGAACGCCGGATCGGCTTGCGGCGGCGATGATTGGACGGATCCGGACCGAGAGGGCCTCATCCGTCCACTCGCCGCACGTCGCCTGGCACGTGTGGGCAGATGACGACGTCGAGGGCACTCGACGTCCACACGTTCGCCCCC
>DASUEE010000043.1:0-7577 GCA_036275235.1 Acidimicrobiales bacterium
GACAGCCGCAGCGCCGGCGTGCCCAGCACGCCGGCCTCCGCAGCCATCGAACCGGAATCCCCGACGAACAGGTCGGCGGCGGCGAGCACGTCGTGCAGACGGGCCGGCCCGAGGCGGAAGCGGAGCGGCTCCAGCGAGCGGGGCAGCGCGTCCTCGCTGGAGATCACCACGTGGCCGACCCGCCGGAGCCGCTCCACGAGCGCGCCCCGCTCGGCATCGGCGAGCCCGACGGTGTGGGCGTCGTGGACGGCGTCGTTGGCGACGAAGCGCACCACGAAGAGCGGATCGCTCTCGGCCACACCGAGCTCGGCGCGCACGCCGGGGTCCGGCCGGAAGCGGTCGGGGTGGAGGTAGGCCAGCTCCTTGGGACCCCGGTACCGGCGGTGCGACGGTCCGTAGTCCTCCTCGAGCCAGCTCGGCGAGGTCACGACGTGGGCGAGCGGCGCGCCGAGCCGGAAGTGGATCCCGGCCGCTCGGCCGTCGACGCTGTCGTAGACGGTCCACGCGCCGACCAGCCGACCGGCGTGCACGCCGGCGGGGTTGCGCGTGCACACCACGTCGGGGCGGAAGCGCAGGCCGTGCCGGGTGAGCACGACGTCGCGCCAGGCCAGCTCGGCGGCCCGCGCCGGGGTCGACTTGGCGCCGGCACGACCGGTCCACACGTACGGGATCCCGTACGCATCGAGGAGGGCGAGGGTCACCTCCTTGTCGCGGGCGACGACGAGCGCCTCGTGGCCCTCCGCGAGCAGTTCGGCCTGGAGGTGCCGGTAGAGGTGGACGTGCGCCGGGTGCACGACGTCGAACAGGACCCGCATCAGCGGTACCCGTATCGTCGGCGCAGCGGCGCGGTCAGCGTCCGGACCGTCGGCGAGGTGGCCGAGGTGGAGGCCGCCCACTCGTCGTCGGAAGCGATGGTGAGGTCGCCACGCTCGAGCCGGCGGGGGTTGCCCCCCACGAGGTGGCCCTCGGCCAGGCGCACCGTGCGGTCGTCGATGAACGCCCGGTCGGCGCCGGCGATGCCCAGCCACCCGCCCAGCTCCAGGACGGAGCGCCGCGGCGCTGCGACGAGGTCCTCGTAGCGGACCCGGCGGAACCTGGGTCCGGGCACCAGCCGGCGACCCAGCTCCGCCGCCGCATTCCGGGCCGACCACGACAGCGACGAGTGGACCGCACCGAACCGCGGCAGCTCCGGCTGGCCGTCGCCGCCCCTCCGTCGGCGGTAGCTGTGCGCCACGGCCCGCGGATCGCGCACGAGCTGCAGGATCCACGCCTCCCAGCCGGGCACTGCGCCGAGGGCACCCGTCGGCACCGGCCACTTGGAGGAGTCGATCAGGACGGAGACGCCGAGGCGGTCGGCCAGGTCGTCGTAGAGGCGGGCGAGCACCTCGCCGTACGCCCGATCGGCAGGCCCGGCGCCCCGGGCGATCGCTGCGGGCACCCGATGCCACGACGAGGTCTCGGCTTCGAGGGCGGCGGCGCCGGCGAGGGCCGCGCCGGACGTCGACCCGACCGCCGCCGTGACGGCGCTGCACCACACCGGGCACTCCCGCACCAGCTGCCCGCAGGCGCACCGGTAGCCGGGGGTGAACCCGCGCGACCACAGCAGGCGCAGCTCGCCGAGCGAGGCGACGCCGGGAAGCGTGCCGAGGAGATCGTCGAGGAGGGTCGAACCGCTGCGGCCCTTGCCCACGACGTACACGATCCGGCGATCCACAGCGGCGAGAACCTACCGGTAGCGTCGCCGCCCATGGACTTCTCCTGGACGCCGGAGCTCCTCGCCCTCGCCGAGGAGGCGCACGCCGTGGGCCGCGCCGCCACCGGGGGGCGCCCGTTCTTCGAGGACTCCTGGATCGCCCAGCCCGACCGGGCCTTCGCCAAGGAGCTCGCCGCCCGGGGCTGGATCGGCATGACGTGGCCCACCGAGTACGGCGGCGGTGGCCGATCGGCTCTCGAGCGGTTCGTGGTCTTCGAGGCGCTCATCAGCGAGGGCGCCCCCATCGCCAGCTCGTGGTTCGCCGACCGCCAGATGGGCCCGACGCTGCTGCAGTTCGGCACCGACGAGCAGCGCGACCGCTGGCTGCCGGGGATCATCGCCGCCGAGTCGATGTGGTGCATCGGCATGTCCGAGCCCGATGCCGGCTCCGACGTCGCCTCGCTGCGCACGAACGCCCGTCGCGACGGCGACGAGTGGGTCGTGAACGGCCAGAAGATCTGGAACTCCGGGGGCGCCGAGGCCGATTGGTGCTACCTGATCGCCCGAACCGATCCGGACGCGCCCAAGCACAAGGGCCTGTCCGAGTTCATCGTCGACATGTCGTCGCCGGGCATCACGGTGAAGCCGATCCGGGACATGACCGACGACGACCACTTCGTGGAGATCTACTTCGACGACGTGCGGGTGCCGGCCGGCAACCTCGTGGGCACCGAGGGCGGATCGTTCAAGCAGGTGATGCGCCAGATGGAGCACGAGCGGGGCGGCATCGACCGGCTCGTGTCGAACAAGCGCCTGTTCGAGGACTGCCTCGAGCACCTGCGCGGCATCGGCGGGCTCGGCGATCCGCTGGTCCGCCAGGAGATCGCCGCCATCGAGGCGGGCTACCGCATCGGAAGGCTCCTCGTGCTGCGGGAGACCCTGCAGCAGGCGCCGGCGGGCTTCTCGGCCGCCACCAAGACCTTCGGCACCGAGTTCGAGGTGCGCGTGGCCGACTTCTGCGGCCGCGTGCTCGGACCGCACGCCACCCTGGCCGACGAGGGGCTGCGCCGCCGCGTGGCCCGCAACCTCTGCTACGCCCCCGGCTACACGATCATGGGCGGCACGACGAACATCCTGCGCAACATCCTCGGCGAGCGGGTGCTCGGTCTGCCCCGGTAGGCGTTCAGAGGCGGCGGACCTGGGGAGCGTCGTCGGCCTCGACGGGCGCCAGGACCGCGCGGACCTCGACCACGTCGGTGCCGTCCAGGCGAACGATCACCGGGTCGCAGACCAGCTCGGTGACCTCGGGGGCGACGTCGACGACGGCGCACAGCATGCGCACGAGCCGGCACAGGTGAGCTCGTGCGTCGTGGTCGAGCACCTCCTCGAGGCCGGACTCCGCCAGCAGCTCCTCCGCGCCGCGGTCGCTCAGGGGCAGGACGCGCCGGGCGGCGACGGCGAAGCGCCCGGCCCCGCCGCCCGGGCCCACCTCCACGACCGGGCCGACCACCGGGTGGGTGACCACGGCGACGCGCACGTCGGTGCCGGGCTCGACCATGGGCTGGACGATCATCGGCCAGGCGTCCTCGCCGAGCGATCCGACGATCGTCCGCCCGGCATCGAGCACGTCGTCGCGGTCGTGCAGGTCGAGGGCGACGCCGCGGCGCTGCGTGGTGGCCCCCACCTGGTGCGACTCCGCCTTCAGCGCCACCGGCCCGTCCAGGGCCACGGCGTGCAGCTCGTCCTCGCTGCGCACGACCTCGATCGGCACGACATCGACACCGCCGGCCGCCAGCAGCGCGCGGGCCTCCTCCGGCTCGATCTCCACCCGACCTGCACCATCCACCAGCGACCCCACCAGCGCCGTCACCCGCTCGGAGTGGGAGCACGCCAGCACCTCGCCCGCCTCCTCGGCCGACCGCCACGTGCCGTACCGGGCGTACCAGCCCAGCGCGAACGCCGCGTCGTCGGGGAACGCGAACACGGGGACCCCGCCCGGGGTCACCGACGGGTCGGCCCCGTAGATGCACGAGACCAGGGCGATGCCGGGGTGGTCCGCAGCGGCGCGGTCGAGCACGCCGGCGAGCACGTCGGGCGCGCCGGGGTCGTAGGGGGCGTGCACCACGAGCGCGACGTCGACCCCGGGATCCGAGAGGACCGCATCGAGGACCCGCGCGTAGTCGTCGTCGGCCGCGTCGTAGCGGAGGTCGACCGGGTTGGCCGTGGCTCGACCGTGCAGGCGCTGGCCGTCGATCGCCGCCACCGTGTCGGGCTGCAGGTCGGCGAGCTCGAGGCCGGCGGCGACGCAGGCGTCGGCAGCCATCGACGCGCTCCCGCCGCTGTTCCCCACCAGGACCACCCGGCCGCCGGCCGGGACGGGCTGGTTCTCGGCGACGATCGCCGCGTTCAGCAGCGACGTCACGGTGGGCACCCGCACCACGCCCGTCTGCCGGAGGAGGGCGTCGATCGTGGCGTCGTCGAGCCAGCCGTCGGCCCGTTCGGAACCGGCGACCAGGGCGTCGAGGACCGCCCCCGTGCGGACGGCGAAGACGGGCTTGCGGGCGGTGACCTGGCGGACGTTGCGGCCGAAGCGACGGGGGTTGCCGAAGGACTCCAGGTAGAGGAGCACGACGGCGGTGCGCTCGTCGTCGAGCCAGTACAGGAGCATGTCGTTGCCGGACAGGTCGGCCTTGTTGCCCACGGCGACGAAGCTGGAGATGCCGAGTCCCCGCTGGCGGGCGTGGCCGAGGATCACCGCGCCGAGCGTGCCGGACTGCGACAGAAGCCCGACCCGGCCCGGGTTCGGCACCACCTCGGTGAACGTCGCCCGCAGCCGCACCGCGGGGTCGGTGTTCACCACGCCGAGGCAGTTCGGCCCGAGGATGCGCATGCCGTAGCGGCGGGCGATCGCGAGCACCTCGTCCTGCAGCGCGCGGCCCTCCGGTCCGGTCTCGGCGAAGCCGGCCGAGATGACCACGGCGGCGGCGACGTGCGCACGCCCGCAGTCCTCCACCACCTGTGGCACCTCGGCTGCCGGGACGCAGACCACCGCCACGTCGATGGGGTCGGGCAGCTCGACCACGCTCGGGTGGGCGCGCACGCCGGCGACCGCGCGTGCCTCGGGGTGGACCGGGTGCACCGGCCCCTGGAAGGGACCGTCGAGCAGGTTGCGCAGCACCCGGTGACCGAGGCCCGACGGGTCGCGCCCGGCGCCGATCACCGCGACCGCACGCGGCTCGAGCAGCCGGACGACGGCTTGGCGCTCGGCTCGCCTCGCCCGCTCGGCCATGGCCGCGGAGGCGTCCTCGCTCGGCTCGATGTCGAAGCTCACCTCGATGACACCGTCGGCGTAGGCGCTCGAGGCGCCGTAGCCGGCGGCCTGGAACACCCGGACCATCCGGCGGTTGCTCGGCAGGACCTGGGCTTCGAAGCGGCTGATGCCGACCTCGCGCCCGTAGGCCGCCAGGTACTCGAGCAGCAGCGTGGCGATCCCCCGCCCGGCCATCTGGTCGTCGGTGAAGAAGGCCACCTCGGCCACGGGCCGGCCCGGGTAGCGGTCGTACCTCGCGACGCCGAGGAGCTCGTCGCCGCGCTGGGCCACGAACGCCATGCGGTCGAGCCCGTCGACGGTGGTCAGGTGGGCCACCTCCTGCTCGGACAGGCGGGGGCGCGGGCTGAAGTAGCGGAAGTAGACCGATTCCCGGGACTGTCGCTCGTGGAAGGCGACCAGTGCGGGGCCGTCGTCGGGGTGGATGGGGCGGACCTGCACCGTGGACCCGTCGGCCAGCACGACGTCCTGCGCCCAGCGCTCCCGGGCGGCATCGTCGAGCGACGTCTCCAGGGGGATGGCCACCATCACAGGGTAGGAGCCACGGCAGGAGGTGACAGGCCGGGCCGACGCCACCACCGAGACGCCGGCCGGACCCGAGCCGGGGACGCCCGAGCGCGCGGCGATAGCGTCCGGAGGGATGCGCCTCCGGCCGCTCCTCCTCGCCGTCGCCCTCCTGGCGGCCGGCGGGTGCACGGAGTCCGACCTGTCCATCCGGGTCGACCGCGGTCCCGGCCGAGCTGTCCCGCCCGGCGGAGCGCCCCCCGGGGACGCCGACGAGGTGGTGGCGATCGCGCTCGAGGACCTCGAGGCGTACTGGGCCGACGCCATGCCGGACCTCTACGACACCGACTTCGAACCGCTCCGTGGCGGCTACCTGCCCTTTGGGCCGGACACGCCCCTCCCCCGCTGCGGCGACGAGCAGCTGCGCTACGAGCAGGTCGCCGAGAACGCCCTCTACTGCCCCTCCGCCGACCTCGTCGCCTGGGACCGCAGCACCCTCATCCCCGACCTCCAGCAGCGGTTCGGCCCCCTGACGGTGGGCATGGTGATGGCCCACGAGTTCGCGCACGCCGTGCAGAACCGGGCCGACACCGAGGCGGCCACCGTCACGCTCGAGCTCCAGGCCGACTGCTTCGCGGGCGCCTGGGTCGCCGACGTCGACGACCGCATCTCCACCTTCGCATCGGACGGCGACGCGCTCGACCAGGCCGTGGCCGGGTTGCTGGAGCTGCGCGACACCGTCGGCGTGCCCGGCTTCGACCCGGCGGCGCACGGCTCGGGGTTCGACCGCGTCGGGGCGTTCCAGGACGGCTTCGAGCGGGGGCTCGACGCCTGCGCCGCGTACGAGGAGGACCCGCCCGAGGTGGTGGCCATCCCGTTCGGGGGGCTCGACGACCAGGTGACCGGTGGCAACCTGCCCCTCGCCGACCTCCTCGATCCGCTGGTGCTCGACCTCGACGCCTTCTTCGGGACCTTCGTCCGCGACGGCGGCTCCCGGTGGGCGCCGGTGGCCGAGGTCGTGCTCTTCGACCCCGCCGACGGCCCGATCCTCTGCGGCGACGCCGAGATCGCCGGCGACGAGCTGGTCGACGCCTCGTTCCACTGCGTGAGCGACCGCACGCACTACCTCGACGGGGTCGACCTGGTGCCGTCCCTCGACGAGATCGGTGACTTCGCGGTCGCCGGCGAGATCGCCCGCCTGCACGCCTTCGCCGCCCAGGAGCGGCTCGGGATCGACGGGGACGACCAGCAGCTCGAGCTCCACGCCGACTGCCTCGCCGGTGCGTTCTCGGGCGCCGAGTTCGACGGCGACGTCCCGGAGGTGCGCGACCGCACCGCCGACCCGGTCGAGCTGGAGCGGCGCCGGATCGAGGGCGGCCTCCGCCCACAGCAGCTGCGCCTGTCACCGGGCGACCTCGACGAGGTGGTCATCGCGTTCCTGGCCTTCGGCGGGGAGGACGCCGCCAGCGCGTTCGAGCGGACGGCAGCGTTCCGCACAGGGTTCGTCGACGGTGCAGGCGCCTGCGAGGCCTTCCTCGGTTGATCCCCCGGAGATCCCGTCGATTCGGACCACCGGTGGCCACGAACCGACGAGATGTCGGAGCTGGCGCTCGCCGCCGGCGTTCAGAAGCCGCGCTCGGCGCGAGCCCGCCGGCTCTGCACGACCAGCCAGCCGCCAGCGCCGGCGACCACCACGATCAGCCCGAGGAACAGCACGGTCTGCAGCGAACCGCCCCGGTCGCCGGCGTCGTCGGGCTCGGCGCCCGAGTTCGGCTCCGGGATGATGTCGCCGCTGGGGACAGCGGTCGTGGTGGTGGACTCCTGCGCCGCTGCGGGGTGCGGGCCGAGCATGAGGAGCGCGGCGAGCACCATCGAGATGAGCAGAGCGGTGGCGTGGGGGCGGCGCACGATCCCCATCGTCACGGACGAGCGGGTCCGAGGGCCAGTCCGCACCGGCCCTCGGACAGGCTCACTTCTTCAGCTTGGGCGCCGGCGTCTCGCCGTTGACGACCTTCTTGAAGCTGGCGCCGATGGCGACCTTGGGGACCTTCT
>DASUEE010000044.1:0-2302 GCA_036275235.1 Acidimicrobiales bacterium
GTGGCCGAGGTCACCGACGAGCTGGTCGCGGCGATGGCCCGGCTCATCCCCCAGCTCTCCTCCTCGTCCCCTCCGCCCGGCTTCGACGAACTGGTCGACATCGTGCGGGCGCCGGCCACCGACCTGTTCGTCGCTGCCGACGAGGACGGCACCATCCTCGGCACCGCCACCCTGGTCACCTTCCGGATCCCCACCGGCCGACGGGCGTGGATCGAGGACGTGGTGGTCGACGGCTCGGCCGCCGGCCAGGGCATCGGAGGGATGCTCACCCGGGCCATGGTCGACCGGGCCGAGGAGCTCGGCTGCACCACCGTCGACCTCACGTCCCGCCCGAGCCGCGAGGCGGCCAACCGCCTCTACCAGCGCGAGGGCTTCGAGCGGCGCGACACCAACGTGTACCGACTGGAGCTAGAAGCGAGAGATCCCGGCTTGTAGTGCAAGCCTTCTCGGGGCGACATCGGCGACATCCCACCGCGCGCCCGGTGTCGAGCGCCAGGCACCCCAACGGCACCTTCGTGACGCCGTCCAAAGAGATGCATGGCCGTCGCCCTGGGGTAGAAGTACGACTGGTAGGATTCCCACCATGAAGGTCACCGAGAAGGGTCAGGTCACCATCCCCAAGGAGCTCCGCGACGCGCTCGGAATCGGCGCCGGGACCGAGGTCGAGTTCGAACGCCGCAAGGACACCATCGTCGTCCGCAAGAGTGACCGTGGTCCCAGCCGCGGACGCCAGCTCGCCGAACGCCTCAAGGGCCGGGGGGACGTCGCGATGACCACCGACGAGATCATGGCCCTCACCCGCGGCGCCTGACATGCCCGGAGGCACGCTCGTCGACAGCAACATCCTCTTGGACATCCTGACCGAGGACCCGCGCTGGGAGGACTGGTCCACCGACGCCTTGGCGGACGCCGCCGAAGCAGGTCCCCTGTACATCAACCCGATCGTGTACTCGGAGGTGTCGATCCGGTTCTCCACGGTCGAAGCCCTCGAAGACGCACTGCCGTCCCAGGACTATCGGCGTGAGCCGATCCCGTGGGCAGCCGCGTTCCTTGCCGGCAAGGTCTTCCTCGACTACCGGCGGAACAAGGGCACGAAGTCGACGACGCTGCCCGACTTCTTCATCGGGGCCCACGCCGCCGTCGCCCGCCTCGACCTCCTGACCAGGGACGTCGGCCGCTACCGGACCTACTTCCCGACAGTGTCCCTCATCACTCCAGAGGCCTGACGCCCCCTCCGGAGGAGCGCCACGAAACGTTCGTCCTTCGAAGGCGTCGGGACCACCCACGAACGCCGGCTCGGTGTCGGCGCGCCGCCTGAGGCAACGTGTGTATAGTTAGGCGTATGCCGAGAATGCAGGTGTACCTTCCGGACGAGCTCTATGCGGCCGTGAAGGAGCGCAAGCTCCCAGCGTCCGAACTGCTCCAGGAGGCCGTAGAAGCCGAGCTCCGCCGCCAGCGTCTCAACGAGCAGGCGGACGCCTATCTGGCGGAGCTCGTCGCGGAGGTTGGCGAGCCCTCCCCTCGCGAGCGCGCGAGAGCGGATGCGATCGCACGCCGCATCCGAGATCGCGCGGTCGTGCGCCAGGCGGGTTGACCTCGGTGCTGGTCCTCGACTCGGGTGGGCTCAGCCGCCTCAGCCAGCGCAACCGCCGGGCTGCGGCGCTGATCGCGGCGCTACGGGCGGAGGGCCTGTGGCCACCTGTCGTACCGACCGTCGTTCTTGCCGAGTCGACGGCAGGTACGGCGCGCACGGACGCGAACATCAACCGCCTGCTGAAGAGCTGCGAAGTCGATCCAGTCGTTGCCGATGCCAAAGCGCGTCGGGCAGGACAACTTCGGGCAAGCGCTCGGCGAGGCTCCGCCATCGACGCGCTGGTTGTCGCCCTGGCCGAGCCGGGCTCGACGGTCATGACCTCCGATCCGGATGATCTCCGCCCGCTCGCCGCGTACGCGGATCAAGTGGTCATTGAGGCGGTGTAGCCACGGATGCTGCGAGGCCGGCGCGATTTCTAGTTTCGGAAGGTAGACGAACGTGTACCGGTACCGCATCGACCGCTGACGTCGCAGCCGGGTCACGCATTCACGGTCGCCTTCGGTCGCCTTCGGTCGGCCCGTGCGCGACACTCCGTTCGTGGCCCGGGTCGTCGGTCTGGTACTGGTGGCCGTGCTCGCACTCGGAGCGTGCGGCGACGACGAGGGAGCGTCGTCGGGGTCGACGGTGGCCGACCGGACCACCACGACGTCCGCGCCCACCACGACCACCTCGCCCACGACGACGACCTCGACCACGCTGCCGACGGCG
>DASUEE010000045.1:0-2305 GCA_036275235.1 Acidimicrobiales bacterium
GCAGGTCCTCACGAACCTCGTCGAGAACGCCGCCAAGTACGGGTCGCCGGCCGGCATGCGGGTGGCGGCCCGCCTCGCGGGCGACGTCGTCGAGGTGTCCGTCGCCGACCGGGGCGAGGGCATCCCGGAGGCCGACCTGCCCCGGGTGTTCACCAAGTTCTTCCGCCGAGACCACGGCCGGCCCTCGGGAACCGGCCTCGGGCTCTGGATCAGCCGGGGCCTCGTCGAGGCCCACGGCGGCGAGCTCACCGCCACCTCGCCGGCCGGCGAGGGCGCCACCTTCACGTTCACGCTGCCGCTCGACGCGTTCGAGCGGGCCCACGGCGACGGTTGACCGGCGCCGCCACCGGGACACCGGTCGTCGGGGACCGAGCCGGGGTCGCTGCGGTGCGCCACGTCGGAGCGACAACCGCCGCCCCGACCGGCCCGCCCCGCCTGCACGTGCAGCAGGTGACGCGTCGGGCCGCCTCCTGCACGAGCAGGCCGCCCCGACCGGCCCGACTCGCCTGCACGTGCAGCAGGTGACGCGTTCGGTCGCCTCCTGCACGAGCAGGCCGCCCCGACCGGCCCGCCCCGCCTGCACGTGCAGGAGGTGACGCATCGGGTCGCCTCCTGCACGAGCGGGGCGTCCCCGACGATCCGTCGACGATCCGGTGGCACCGATCCGTCGACGAATCGTTCCCGACATCGGGTGGTGTGCATCCCGTGACGGCGTGGCGTCGACCCGTTGTCGCTCCGACGTGGCGCCGGGCGGCCGCCTGCGTCCTGGAGCGGCCCCGGGAAGGGCTTTGCCAGCCGCCCGTACGGTCGGGCAGGGTTTCGAGCGCATGATCGACGAGCTCGCCCGCATCGCTGCCGAGGCCCGGGACCGCATCGCTGCGGCGTCGACGCTGGCGGACCTCGACGAGGCCGACCGCGCCGCGCTCGGCAAGAAGGGCTCGCTGAAGGACTTCAAGCGGCGCCTCGGCGGGCTCGACCCCGACGAGCGCAAGCGGGTCGGGCAGGCGGTGAACGAGGCGATCGAGGACCTCGAGGCGACGGTGGCCGAGCAGCGGCGGACCCTGGAGCGCGCCGCCCGCAGCGAGCAGCTCGAGGCCGACCGGCTCGACCTCACCGAGGTGCTCGCCGGATCCCGCACCGGGCACCTCCACCTGGTGACGCAGGCGATCATGGAGCTGGAGGACGTCTTCGTCGGGCTCGGCTTCACGGTGTCGGAGGGTCCCGAGGTCGAGACGGACTTCTACAACTTCGAGGCCCTGAACTTCCCCGAGGGCCACCCGGCCCGGGACATGTACGACACCCTCTACGTCGACTTCGGCGAACCGGGCCGCACGCTGCTGCGCACGCACACGTCGCCCGTGCAGGTGCGGGTCATGCAGGAGCAGGCACCGCCGATCTACTCGGTGATGCCCGGCCGGACCTTCCGCCAGGACACCGCCGACGCCACCCACCTGCCGGTCTTCCACCAGATCGAAGGCCTCGTGGTGGACCGCGGCATCACGCTCACCGACCTCGCCGGCACGATCGACCGCTTCACGAAGGCGTACTTCGGCGGCGAGTTCTCGTCGCGCCTGCGCCCGTCGTACTTCCCCTTCACCGAGCCGTCGGCCGAGTTCGACATCATCCGTCCCGACGGCTCATTCCTCGAGCTCGGCGGGTGCGGCATGGTCCACCCCAACGTGCTGCGCAACTGCGGGATCGACCCCGAGGAGTTCTCGGGCTTCGCCTTCGGCTTCGGGATCGAGCGCCTCGCCACCACCAAGGCGGGGGTCGACGACCTGCGCGAGCTGATCACCAACGACGTCCGCTTCCTCCGGCAGTTCTAGGAGCACCGATGAAGGTCCTGTACTCCTGGCTGCGCGACTTCGCGCCGATCGAGACCGACCCGGCTGCGCTGGGCGACGTGATGAGCGACCTCGGCATGGCCGTCGAGGAGATGGACGTGCTCGGCGAGGGCCTCGACGGCATCGTCGTCGCCCGCGTGCTCGACCTCCGTCCGCACCCCGACGCCGACAAGATCCAGCTGGTCGACGTGGACGCCGGCGACGGGGAGGCCCTGCAGATCTGCTGCGGTGCGTTCAACATGGCGGTCGGCGACCTGGTGCCGCTCGCCACCCTCGGCACCACGATGCCGAACGGCATGGAGATCGCCCGCCGCAAGCTGCGCGGCGAGTGGTCGAACGGGATGCTCTGCAGCCCGCCCGAGCTCAACCTGCCGGGCGATCCGTCCGGCATCCTGGTGCTCCCGGAGGGCATCGAGCCCGGCACCGCGCTCACCGAGGCGCTGGGCATCGGCGCCGACGTC
>DASUEE010000046.1:0-2527 GCA_036275235.1 Acidimicrobiales bacterium
GTCCGCCTCGTCCGCCATGACCCGATCGGGTCATTCGCCTCGCTCGGGGTCGGGAGACCGGGGCGGGAGGGCACGGTGGGCGGTCCCCTCCACGAGCTGGCGCAGCCAGGGCTGCAGGGTGGGCACGCGGTGGCGCTCGACGTCGATGACGGACAGGCCGGCAGAGCGCAGGGCCATCGGGACGTCGCGGTCCGCCCGCCAGCCCGTGACCGCCGACAGCCCCGGCGACGCGAGGCGCTGCAGCCTCGCCGCCCGGCCGGGGACCCGGGTCGGTTCGAGGAAGTGCAGGCGCCCCTCGTCGGCGAGCAGCGCGTGCAGGCGGGCGAGGAGCCGACCGAGGTCCCGGCTCGACGCCAGCTGGAACACCGACAGCACGGTGTCGAAGCGCGCTCCGGCCGACGCGAGCTCGTCGAGGCGCGGGTCGTGAGCGCCGTCGAGCACCTCGACGTGCGCCGTGGGAGTGCCGGCCCACAGTGAGCGGTGGGTGTCGGCGCCCCCGAGGTCGAGTACCCGGCCCTCGCAGCGCCGCACGAGCGCTCGACGGCGGGCGCGGGCGAGGAGCTGGGCCTCGGGCGGGAGCGTGCGCTCGTAGCCGGTGGGGATGATCCCGATCTCCGGCACGCCGGCCAGTCTCCCAGACGCATGACCGGCGAGCGCAGGCCGCCGCGTTTCGGGGACGGAGATTACCGGTGGGTACCTTGGACCCCCATGACGATCAAGCGCGTGGGGATCATCGGTTCGGGGATCATGGGCTCGGGCATCGCCCAGGTCGCAGCGACGTCGGGCTTCGACGTCGTGCTGCGGTCGCGGAAGCAGGAGTCCGCCGACGCCACCGTGGCGGCCATGCAGAAGTCGCTCGAGCGGCTCGTGGCCAAGGAGCGGATGTCGCAGGCCGACGCCGACGCCGCCGTCGCCCGGGTGTCCGCCACCTCGAAGCTCGACGACCTCGCGGACTGCGACCTGGTGATCGAGTCGGTGGTCGAGGACCTCGCCACGAAGGTGTCGCTGTTCAACGAGCTCGACCACCACTGCAAGGACGACGCGATCCTGGCCACGAACACCTCGACCCTCCCGGTGATCGAGATGGCCGTCGAGACCCGCCGTCCCGAGCGGGTCTGCGGCGTCCACTTCTTCAACCCGGCGCCGATGATGAGCCTGGTCGAGATCATCCAGACCCTGGTGACCGCCGACGAGACCGTGGCCTCGGTGCGCGGGTTCGCCGAGGCGTGCGGCAAGTCGCCGGTGCTGGTGAAGGACCGGGCGGGCTTCATCGTGAACGCCCTGCTGTTCCCGTACCTGAACAACGCCGTCCGGATGCTCGAGAACGGCACCGCCAGCCGCGACGACATCGACGCCGCGATGAAGGGCGGCGCCAACTTCCCGATGGGTCCCTTCGCCCTCCTCGACCTGGTCGGCCTCGACACCTCGCTGTCGATCCTCGACGCCCTCTACGACGAGTTCCGCGACCCGAACTACGCCGCCGCCCCCCTGCTGCGCCGCATGGTCAGCGCCGGCCACCTCGGCCGCAAGTCGGGCAACGGCTTCTACGAGTACTGATCCGCGGCGGCGCCCGGCGCCGACCCGAGCACGACGAAGGCCCCGGCTCGACGCCGGGGCCTTCGCTGTGGGTGGCGGCTCGTGGTGGGCTGGCTGACACCTGGGCGGGTCCTTCTCCCGTCACGGGATGGTCAGAACCGAATTCGCAGGAAAATCTCCCGGGCGGTCCTCGCATGGGATGATCGGCGCCGGATGCCCGTGGAACCGCCGCCGTGCGCCTGGACCTTCCCCGACCCCGACCAGGCGGACGATGCCGGTGTGGTGGGCATCGGCGGCGACCTCGCCCCCGGGACCCTCCTCGAGGCCTATCGCCACGGCCTGTTCCCCATGCACGTCGACCGGGGCCGGACCCTGGCGTGGTGGTCACCGGACCCGAGGGGGATCCTCCCGCTCGACCGGCTCCGCGTGAGCCGGTCGCTTCGCCGGTCCTGCAGTCGCTTCGAGGTCCGCATCGACACGGCGTTCGACGACGTCGTTGCCGCCTGCGCCGACCCGGGGCGCCCGCACGGCTGGATCACCGACGACATCCGGGCGGCGTACCGGGAGCTGCACCGCCTCGGGTGGGCCCACAGCGTGGAGGCGTGGTCACTGGAGGACGGGACGCTCGCCGGCGGCCTCTACGGCGTCTGCATCGGCGGGCTCTTCGCCGGCGAGTCGATGTTCCACCGCCGGCCCGACGCCTCGAAGGTCGCCCTCGTCGCCCTCGTCGACGTGCTCGCCGAGGACGAGGTGGACCGCCTGCTCGACGTGCAGTGGACCACCGACCACCTCCGCTCGCTCGGGGCCGTCGACGTGCCCCGGAACGACTACATCGGCAGGCTCAGCGATGCGCTGAGCCTGCCGATGCCGTCTGCCTTCACCTGACCCTCGGTGGCGGGCCGGGCAAGGCGCCCTGTGGGTGGCGGGGAGAGCTACTTCTTGGGGCCCTTGCCGTTGCCGCCGGCGTGGGCGGGCTTGCCCGTGGTCTTGG
>DASUEE010000047.1:0-3289 GCA_036275235.1 Acidimicrobiales bacterium
GATCCGCTCCGCTCTGGGAGCGGCGGTCGCTGCAGGCCCACCGAGCGCGACGTGCCGGCCGGGATTGGCAGCCAGGTAGCGGCCTGTGGATCCAGGCATCCGGGATCCCTGCGTCAAGAGGACGACACCATCGCGATGGACGGCTGCGGCGCCGGCGGTGAGGGCGTCGGGGAAGTCGGAGCCGTTGGCCAGGAAGATCGTGGACGGGTTGCCGAGTCCGGCGCTCGCGATGCGGACGGCGGTGTCGAAGCGGTCGGCGCCGGCGTACCGCACAAGCTGGTAGCCCATCTGGCGCAGCTCCCCCTCGACGTCCGGGTGGAGGGCCGCAGGGCCACCGAGGAGGTACACGGTGCCGCCTCGCGGCAGCACGCGGCGGATCTCCGCTTCGGCGAGACCGACGCCGAAGCCGGGTGACAGCAGCAGGGGGCCGCCCTTGTCGGCGGCGAGTGGCGCGCCGGCGAGGGCGTCGGCGAAGTCGTCGGCGCGAGCGAGGACTACGGCCCGGGCCTCGCCCGGCGCGAACGAGCGCTGGCTGATCACCATCGCCGTCGCGATGCGGTTCGTGCCGGCGAAACGCGTGAGTCGGTCGGGGGCCGCCGCGCCGGCGACGCGCCGCAGTCGCCGGTTGGTGGCGTCGACGATCACCAGGTCGCCGGTGGTGGGATCGATGGCGAAGCCGGCGAGCCCGGTGTCCGGGATCGGCACGTCGAGGCGCAACCGGGTCGCCGGCGTGCCGTCGGCCGGGAACGGCAGGTTGCCGCCCCCGAGCAGCAGCTCGGCGTAGCCAGCGGCGTCGTAGCGGTGGCGGCCGAGGTCGAGGTTGCCGGTGGGGTCGACCTCGAGCGGACCGCCCCCGAGGCGCACGGTCTCGGAGCCGTCGGCGAGTGGCACCGCGGTGTCCCCGCTGAGGTAGGTGGTGATCCGTCCCGTCGTGTCCACGTGACGCACGCGTTGGCTGCCTGAGTCGCCGATGAACACATTGCCGGCAGCGTCGACGTCGACGCCGTTCGGGCCGCTGAGCCCGGCCTCGGCCGCCGGCCCCCCGCCGCCCGGGTACGTGCCCTCGATCAGCGGGTTCTCCGGGCTGCGAGCACCGTTGCCGGCGACCAGCGTGACCGTCCCGTCGTGAGCGATGCGGTGGACGCGGTGCTCATCCGTCACGGCGGCGTAGAGCCCGGCCGGCCCGAATGCGAGGGCTCGAGCATCCATCTCGGTGAGCACCGTCATCCGTCCGTCGGGTTCGATGCGGTGGATGCGTCGCCGGTCGGCGAAGTGGACCAACCCGGACGGTGACACGGCGATCGCCGTGATCTCGCCCAGCGCGACCTCAGTGGCGAGCTGACCATCGGGCGACGCCGCCACGGAGGACGACGTCGGCCGTGCGCCGGCGACGCGCCTGACGACCCCGTCGCGGGCGACGTGACGGACCTGGTCGTGGTCGCCGAAGTACACGGACCCATCGGGGCCGACTGCCGCCGGTCCGAGGTTGCCGAGCTGCGCGGCCGTCGCCGGCCCGCCGTCGCCGCTGCCCGCCGTGCCCGTGCCGGCCACGTGGTGCAACGAACCGTCGACCAGACGAAGCAGCCGCCGGCTGTACCCATCGGTGAGCAGCACGTCACCGTCGTCGAGGCCGAGGGCGACCGGGTCGATCGATGCGCCCACCGCGGCGTCGCCGTCGCGAACGACCGAGGGGGCACTCGTACGCTCGGCGCCGCCGGCGATCAGCTGTGCCTCGCCGTCGGCGACCTGCCAGATCGAGTCGGCATCGGCGACGAGCATGCTGCCGTCCGGCCGCACCACCACGCTCGACGGCCGTTCGAGCGGCACGACGACGGATCCGCCTTCGCCGCTCGCGCTCACGACCGTGCGCAGCGAGCCGTCCGGCGCGATGCGGCGGATGCGGTCGGCGCCCGCTTCGACGACGAGGATCGACCCGTCGGCGTCGAGGGCGACGTCGACCGGGAACGACAGCGACCCGGCGACCCGTCGGATGACGTCCGAAGGGTCGATGCGACGGACGACGCCGTCGAAGGGCTGGGCGAACAAGATCGAGTCGTCGGACGCGACCGTCAGCCCGCTGACGTGGTCGAGGGCCGCGGCCCGGGCGGGCCCCCCGTCTCCTCGGTTGCCATTGGACTCCGATCCGGCGAGGCGGCGCAGCGTGCCGTCGAGCTCTCGCTGGTAGATCACCGTCGTGGCCGCGAGGAGCACGCGCCCCTGCCGGTCGACCGCGACGGAGCTGAGCGATGACAGCGACGCCTGCCGGGCCTGGGTGCCGTCGGCCGTCGGGCAGTGGTGGAGGGCCCCGGTGCCGGCCACGACGCTTGACCGCCGATCGGCGAGCGAGATCGAGCGAACCACCCCGTGAGCGGTGTCGCCGACGAGGACCCGTCCACCGGCGACGGCCAGATCGCCGGGCTGCATCCCGACGAGGTGGCCATCCCCTTCGGCGAGGTGCCCCGCGAACGTCCGAAGGGGCAGCCCGCCAGCGGTGCCGGCGGGCTGGGAGCAGTCGTCCCCGGTCTGGGCGGCGGCAGGCGCGACGCCGGGAAGGCCGCCGAGCGCAAGCAGGGTCGCCAACAGGACCGACCAGCGTCGACCGGACATGGATGTGCCTTCCGCCGAACGGCGCCGACCCAGCACCGGCGCGCCGCGACGAGGGTATCGGTGGGCTCGTCGGGGTCCACCGCACGGATGGGGAGGGAGGCAGGGCGTCGCGCCCCCTGCGCAGAACAAGTCCGCATGAAGCGCATGGCCGGCTCCGACGCCGTCTTCCTGTCCGCCGAGACGCCGACGTGGCACCAGCACGTCGGCGGCATCGTGCTGCTGGAGCCGAGCGACACCTTCAGCTACGAGCGCATCGTCGACGTGGTGCGCCACCGCATCGGCGCCCTCCCGCGGTTCACCTACAAGGTGAAGGAGACCCCGCGCGGCCTCGACCGGCCGGTGTGGGTCGACGACCCCACCTTCGACGTCGAGCGCCACCTGATCCGCGCGGCGTGCCCGCGGCCGGGTCCCTCGTGTCCTACGTCGACGAGGTCTGAGGGTCCCCCCGTCGGGTTCCTGTGCGACGCCGACCTGCTGCCCGACCCGTGGGCGCTGGTCGAGGGACTGCAGCCCTCGCTGGACGAGCCGCTGGTGGCCGCTCGCGCTCGGCGGTGACCGCGTCGAGCACGTCGTCGGACACCATGTAGCCGCACAGGTGCGCGCCCCCCGGGTACGGGGTGAACGCGCAGTCCCGCAGGAGGCGGGACATGTGCTCGCCGTGGGAGAACGGGACGATCGCGTC
>DASUEE010000048.1:0-6779 GCA_036275235.1 Acidimicrobiales bacterium
CGGTGCACGACCGCGGCGGCGTGGCCGGCGCCGGAGGCGAGGGCGGATGCGACGTGCAGCTGGAGCACGAGGAGGACGGGGTGCATGGAGACTCCTGTTGGATCAGGGAGCGACGGAGGCCGGGGCCTCGAGGTGACCCCCGCGCAGGGAGTCGAAGGTGCCCGCGACGAGCGGGGCGACGGTGAGCAGCCCGAAGGCCGGCAGGGTGCACAGCACGAGCGGGAACAGCAGCAGGACCGGGAGCCGCCGGGACCGGGTCTCGGCGGCCCGCCGGCGCGTGGTCCGGGCCTCGGCGGCGACCCGCTCGAGCGCGGGGAGCACCGGCGTGCCGTAGCGGAGGTGGTCGGCCAGGGCGTGGACCAGTGGGCGGGCGGCGCGGCCCCAGCGCTGCCCGAGGGAGACGACGACCTCGTCGCTCGCCCGCCCGCCGCGCAGGTCGGCGACGGCTGCGTCGAGGTCGGCGCGCAGCGGCTCGGGTGCCATCGGCGCGACCGCGGCCAGCGCACCCGGCACCGGCAGCCCGGCGCCGACCGCCAGCGCCAGCAGGTCGACGAGGTCCGGGAGGTCCCGTTCGAGGCGGGGTGGTGCCGCGGGCGCGCGGCGGCGCAGCTGGCGCCACCGCAGGGCCAGGGCCCCGGCGGCGGCCACGACCAACGCGACGGCCGGACCGGCGAGCACGGCCAGCGCCACGACCCCGGCCACCGCACCGGCGCGACGGTCGAGCCTCGGGTCCGTCCGGCGACCGGCGGCGCGGCGCAGGGGTCGGCCGACCCGTGCGAGCGGGTCGGTCGACGCTCGTCGAGCGGGCGAGGCGGACGCGGGGGCGCGACGGGGGCGTGAGCGAGGGATGCCGGCGGCGAGGAGCACGGCGACCGTCGCGGCCAGCGCCGCGACCGAGCTCATCGGGTGCGGCGCACGAGCGCCGCCATCCAGCAGGCGCCGGCGACGTCGAGGCCGAGCCCGGCGGCGATGCACAGCCAGCCGAGCGGGGTGCCGAGCAGGAAGCGGGCCGCAGTGGGATCGAGCGAGGTCAGCAGCGCGGCGAAGACCAGCGGGGCGGCGGTGAGGACGGCCGCCGAGGCCTTCGCCTGCGTGGCGAGGGCGTCGGCCTCGGCCTCGGCGGCGAGGCGGTCGCGCAGGCTGGCCGCGGCACCGTCGACCGCCCGGGCGCCCGGCCCGCCGACGGAGGCGGCGACGCCGAGCGCTGCGCCGGCCAGGGCCGTCGCCGGGTCGGGCGAGGCGGCGCGCCACCGGCTGATCGCCTCGTCGAGCGCCAGCCCGGCGGCGACCTGCCGGCCGATGGCCGCCAGCTCAGGGCCCAGCGGGGGCCCGACCGCGGCGGCGCCACCGATGGCGCCGGCCAGCCCGAGCCCGCCGCGCAGGCCGGCGCCGATGGCGTCGAGGGCGTCGGGGAGCTGCCCGGCGCGCCGGCGGGCCAGCCGCCCCTGGGCCAGTCGGACGGCCACCGGCGGCCCGACGACGACCAGCGGCAGGACGAGCCGACCGGCGGGACCGAGCACGGCCAGCACGGCCGCGAGGGTGACCGCGCCGATCCACGCCAGCACGGCGCGCGGCGCGTCGTCGACGCCGGCCCGCTCGAGGGCGGCGGCCACCTTCGGCGGGAGGGTGACCGCGACCGGACCATCGCCGGCGTGCCGGTGCCAGCGCCGTCTGGTCCCGACGGCTCGCAGCTGCCGCGCGGCGTCGTGGACGGCGAGGACGAGCGCCGCCGCACCGAGGGCGCCCACCGCAGCGGCACCGCTCACGGTGCCTCCCCGACGATCGTGGAGCCGCGCACGAGGGGTCGGGTCCGTTCCGGGGCGTCCGGGTCGTCGACGACGGCATCCACCGCCACCACGACCCGGCCGCCCTCGGGACCCCTCGCCACCTGGACGAGCAGGTCGATGGCCGAGGCGATCTGGTCGCGCACGGCCCGCAGCGGCAGGTCGACGCCGGCGGTGAGGGCGAGGGTCTCGAGCCGGCGCAGGGCCTGGGCCGGGCCGTTGGCGTGGCAGGTGGACAGCGAGCCGTCGTGGCCCGTGTTCATCGCCTGGAGCATGTCGAGGGCCTCGCCGCCGCGGACCTCGCCGACCACGATGCGGTCGGGGCGCATCCGCAGGGCGTTGCGGACCAGCTCACGGATCGGCACGGCCTCGAGCCCGTCGGGCGAGGCGGTGCGGGCCTCGAGCCGCACCACGTGCGCGCCCGGGAGGCGCAGCTCGGCGGCGTCCTCGACGGTGACCACCCGCTCGCCGGGGTCGAGGTGCTGGCACAGTGCGTTCAGGAGCGTGGTCTTGCCGGCGCCGGTGCCTCCGACCACCACGACGTTGCGGCGCGCCCGCACGGCGTCGACCAGCAGCGCGGCGACGTCGGGCCCGGCGAAGTCCCCGACGGGCAGGGTGCGCGCGGCGAACCGCCGGATGGTGAGGTACGGCCCGTCGACGGCCAGCGGCGGCATCGCCACGTGCACGCGGGAGCCGTCGGGCAGGCGGGCGTCGACCAGCGGGTTGCGGCGGTCAGCCCGCAGGCCGAGCGGCGTGACGACCCGCTCGACGAGGTGGCGGACCTCGTCGGCATCGAGCGACGTGCCGGTGGCCTCGACCCGGCCCTGGCGCTCCACCCACACCGGTCCGGGGCCGTTCACGAGCACGTCGGTGACGGCGGGGTCGGCGAGGAGCGCGTCGAGCACGCCGAGCCCGTGCATCCGCGCCCGCGCGCGGCGCACGGCGTCGGCCTCGCCGTCGGCGTCGAGGAGGGGAGCGTGCCGGCGCACGATGGCCACGAGCTCGGTCGCGTCGACCGGACGGCCGACGGCGAGGGCGTCCTCGTGCACCGCGCGGTCGAGCTCGGCGGTCACCGGGCTGCCTCGGGGAGCGAGGGGCGGACGGCGCCGGCGAGGCGGCGGGGGAGCCGGGCGCGCAGCAGGCCGGCGTCGACGGCGCGGGCGATGCCGGGGTGCACCGCCACCCGCACCCGGACCGGTGCGCCGGCCGCGAGCGCGACGTCGTCGGCGCCCAGCGCCCGCTGCCCCTCCTCGACGAGCGCGACCTCGGTGGGGGCGAGGTCGAGGCCGCGCAGGCGGGCGAGGGCGAGGTAGCAGGCCCGGGTGACGAGGACGCTGCGGTGCGCCTCGCGCACCACTGCGGCGGCGGCCGGCACCGGGCGGGTCCCGGCATCGACCACGACCTCGCGAGGAGCCTGCGCGAGCAGGTGGCCGAGGACCCCGGCCCGCTCGACCGGCAGCGGCCCCGACCCCCGGGGCAGCAGCCACAGGTCGTCGCCGGCGGGCACGAGCAGCCGGTCGAGCGCGTCGGCCGGGACGTCGGCACCCGCGCGCAGCCAGTCCGCGACGCCGGGGTGGTCGGGGCCGTCGACGCCGAGGGCCCGGGCGAGGTCGCCGTCGAGGTCGACGGCGACGGTGTGTCGGTGGGCCGACGCGGCGACGGCGTGGGCGGCCGCGAGCACGGTGGCGCCGGCGCCGCCCTTGGCGGCCCAGTAGGCGGTGAGCACGGATGCCTCCCCTGTGAGCGCCGCGCGGGCGCATCGGGTGGTGGGGGAAGCCGCTCACGAACCGGAGACCGCTGGCTCGGAAGTGACCGAGAACATACCAACAGGATCGAGGGTGCGCAACGGGTCCCGCCTAGGCTCGCGGACGTGGAGGCCGCGTTCTTCGATCTCGACAAGACGGTGATCGCCCGTCCGTCGATGGTCGCCTTCGGCGTCCCGCTCCGGCGGGAGGGCCTGGTCTCCCGGCGCCTGCTGCTGCGCGCCCTGTGGGCGCAGCTGATCTACCTCACCCTGGGTGCCGACGAGGTCCGCCTGGCCCGGGTCCGCGACGCCGCCCTGCGCGTGTCGACGGGGTGGGAGCAGCGGCGCATCTCGGCGCTGGTGCGCGAGACGCTCACCGAGGTGATCGACCCCATCGTCTACGACGAGGCCCTCGAGCTGATGGCCATGCACCGCGAGGCGGGGCGCAAGGTCTTCATCGTCTCGGCGTCACCCGAGGAGATCGTGGCGCCGCTCGCCCAGTACCTCGGGGCCGACGAGGCCATCGCCACCCGGGCGGTGCTCGACGAGAACGGCTGCTACACGGGCGAGGTCGAGCGCTACTGCTACGGGCCCGAGAAGGTGCGCGTGCTGGAGGAGCTGGCCGAGCGCGACGGCATCGACCTGTCGGAGTCCTACGCCTACTCCGACTCTGCCACCGATGCGCCCATGCTCGCCGCGGTGGGCCACGCCATCGCCGTCAACCCCGACCGGGAGCTGCTGAAGCTGGCGCGCGTGGCGGGGTGGGAGGTGGTGCGCTTCTCGCACCGGGTCCGCCTGCGCGAGCGGGTGTCGATGCCGTCGGCCACCACCGTGGGGGTGGGCACGCTCGTCACGGCCGCGGTGGCCGGGGGCGCCGGCGTCGGGTGGTGGCTGTGGCAGGAGCGCCGCAACCGCGTTCCGGCCACCCGCTGGGAGGCGCTGGCCGCGCGGGCTGCGACGGTCAGACGTGCTGCGCCTTCTTGGCGGCCAGCCTGGCCAGGAAGATGAGCGCGGCCAGCAGGATCAGCTTCTTGATCATCGGGTCGCGACCGTAGCCCCCGGTTAGGTTCCTCGCCGGAGGTGTCCGAGCACCTGGTGGGCTCCGCCGCCTTCAAAGCGGTTGGCACGGGCGATCCCCGTGCGGCGGGTTCGATTCCCGTCCACCTCCGCCACGGCGGTGGGGCCCCGGCCCCACCGCTGCCGGCTACCCGGCGAGCAGGTCCCGAGCGCCCGACTCGATGCTGGGGTGGCGCAGCTTGCCCAGGGCGCGGGCCTCGATCTGGCGGATGCGCTCGCGGGTCAGGCCGAACGCGGCGCCCACCTCCTCGAGGGTGCGGGGGTCGCCGCGGTCGAGGCCGTAGCGCAGCCGCAGCACGTCGCGCTCGCGGGGCTCGAGCCCCGCGAGGAGCCGGGCGACCTCCGCGGGCAGCACGGCCGCCGCCGCCTGCTCGAAGGGCGAGGGGGTGGTGGTGTCCTCGACGACGTCGGCGAGCTCGCCCTCGCCGTCCTCCCGCAGCGGCTCGGACAGGGAGATGGGTTCGAGGGCGGCCCGGAGCACCTCGCGAACCTTCGCCGGGGTGAGGTCGAGCTCGGCGCCCAGCTCGGCGTCGGTGGGTGGCCGGCCGAGCTCGTGCTCGAGGCGGGCCCGGCCCCGCTGGACCTGGAGCAGCAGGTCGCCGGCGTGCACGGGCATGCGGATGGTGCGCCCGGTGTTGGCGATGCCCCGGTTGATGGCCTGGCGGATCCACCACGTCGCGTAGGTGGAGAACTTGAAGCCCTTGCGCCAGTCGAACTTCTCGACGGCGTGCATCAGCCCGAGGTTGCCCTCCTGGACCAGGTCGAGCAGCGGGAGCCCGGAGGACCGGTAGCGCTTCGCGATCGAGACGACCAGGCGCAGGTTCGACTCGATGAACTGGCGCTGGGCACCCGCGCCCCGCTTCGCCCGGCGGCGCAGGGCGGTGGCCTCGGTGGCGCTCAACCCGCCGGCGACGAGGCGCTGGCGGGCGGCGGCGCCGTCCTCGATGAGCCGGGCGAGGTGGACCTCGTCGTCCTTGGTGAGCAGCGGGTGGCGGCCGATGTCGCGCAGGTAGAGGCGGACGAGGTCCTCGTCGTCTCCTGCTCGTTCCGCCATGGCGAGCCCCCCGGTGCGATGCGGTGCGTCGACGGTACTACCGTCCCGCCGCGCCCGGACCGAAGTGTCACCAGACCGCAACCGCAGGACCGGAGGAGGACGCTGTGTCGGAGGAGCGAGAGGTGGAGACCACCCTCGTGACCATGGCGTTCGACGCCGCCGAGGACCGCTCGGAGGCGCTGCGGGGCGTGCTCGCCCGCTACGTCGTGCTCACCCGGCGCCAGCCCGGCTGCCGCAACGTCGACCTGTGCGCCTCGGTCACCCGCCCGGACCGGTACGTGGTCGTGCAGAAGTGGGCCCATCCGGAGGACCAGCGCCGGCACTTCGACTCGGCGGAGATGGTGGAGATGGCCCGGGCGTGCGCCGGCCTCCTGGCCTCGCCACCCGAGATCGACCTCCTCGAGGGCATCAGCGCCCACGACCTCGCCTGACGGCGCGGCTCAGCGCTCCGGGCGACCGATCCGGTAGAGGGCGTGGCGCCGGATCGGGCTGCCATCGGGCACCCGCGGGTGGTCGAACTCGCGCTCCAGCACGAGCCCGAGCTTCTCCATGACCCGGCGGCTCTTGGTGTTGCCGACCGCGGTGAACGACACGACCTCGTCGAGTCCCAGCTCGTCCCAGGCGAGGTCGAGCGCGGCCTGCGCGCCCTCGGGGGCGTAGCCCTTGCCCCAGTGCTCGGCAGCGAGGCGCCAGCCGACCTCGAGGCAGTCCTCGCCGTGGCCGGGCACGTCGAAGCCCGGCCCGTTGAGGCCGACGAAGCCGATGAACGGTGCAACACCGGGGACCTCGACCGCCCACAGGCCCCAGCCGCGCGCCTCGAGCCGGTCGCGGTTGAACTCGAGCCACTGGTCGGCCTCGGCCCGGGTGAGGGTGGAGGGGAAGTGCTCCATCACCCGTGGGTCGGCGTTCATGGCCGCCCAGGCGTCGCGGTCGTCCTCCCGCCACTGGCGCAGCACGAGCCGCTCGGTGCGCAGCTCGGGCGGCGCCATCAGCGCGACAGCGGGCCCGGGTTCGTGGACGCGGTGGCCTCGCTGAGGCGGTCGATGTCGGCCCAGGTGAGCCCGTCGCCGTGCCAGAGCTGCTCGAACGCACCGTCGGCGTCGTCGGTGAAGCCGTGGCG